>JAWOFC010000299.1:0-6166 GCA_046482455.1 Halanaerobacter sp.
CTCCAGAATAGATTTTTTATCTATTATACCCATTCTTAAGAAATAAATACTTCTTTTATTGATCGGCTAATCTCTAATACTTTAATGAAAAATTAAAATTCATGGTTGACTTTTTTAATCAAATCAGGTATACTAGTAAACGTCGCTTGAAAGAAGTAGCATCACAGCAGTTCATTTATGGACCCGTAGCTCAGTTGGTTAGAGCAATCGGCTCATAACCGATTAGTCGGGGGTTCGAATCCCTCCGGGTCCACCATATATATAGCAAATCCGAGACCAACTGGTCTCGGATTTCGTATTTAAAGATTAAATTTTCACTCTAAAACTAAATTATCTAAGAGATCTATTAAATTCTCCATTTCAGGCTTACTAATCTGCTCATCGGCTCCAACTTCTTCACCCTTATGTCTTAAATTATCAGTAATTAAAGAAGAAAAGATTAGTGTCGGCATATCTCTTAACTCTCTATCATCTCTTATCCTTCTAATTAAAGCATGACCATCTAATTGCGGCATCTCTATATCGGTTATTAAGCCTTGCACTTCATCTAATGGATTATCCTTTTCCTTTTTTAGTTCTAATAAGTAATTCCAAGCCTTCTGCCCATCATTAAATATTTTTAAATCAGTATAGCCAGCCATATATAGAGTCTCCTTTAAAATTTCTCTAACTGTTGGTGAATCATCAGCTAATATTAGGCTTATCTCTTCTCTATCTTCTTTTTTACTATGATCAATCTTTACCTCATCTAAGCCTAAAGACAGTTCCGGCTGTACATCGGATAAAATCTTTTCAAAGTCTAAAAAGTTAATTAACTTATTATCTAATTTAATTACTCCATTTATTAAATCCCCCATTAATCTACTCGGCTCTTGGATATCCTCCCAACTGATCTTATTAATTCCTATTACTCCATCAACTGCAAATAAGATGCGTGTCTTATTAAATTCAGTTAAGATCATATAGTCTTTCTCTCTTTGCACTGACTTTTCTTCTCCTGAATCTAAATAGTCTCTTAGATCAATAATTGTAATTACGTCTCCTCTTACATTCGTAACCCCTGTTACAGACTGCGGTTGTGATGGTAAAGGATTTATATCTTCTTCTGCAATCTGTAAGATCTCTTTGACCTTTATGACATTAATAGCATATAACAGACCCTTGACTTCAAACTTTAAAATTTCTAAATCCCCTGTCCCGCTTTCAAGTAAAATATTTGTTTGGTTTGACATCATATCAGCTCCATTCACTTTGAATTTTGCGGCCTTTAATCTATACAATCGATAAAAAATTATTTTCTACTGTTAATAACAAGTTTCGATAAATTATTGATTATTCCTTTTAATTTACATAAAATTAACCGAAAAAATTTAAACTTATACTTTAGTCAATCCTAAATCATTAATCATCTCTAAATCATCTTCTACAGAACGACCTGTAGTAGTTAAATAATTCCCTACTAGTAATCCATTCACTCCAGCTAATAAACTCAACGACTGTAAATCGCGCAAATTTTTCTCTCGTCCCCCACATAATTTAATTACTTTAGTCGGATTAATAAATCTAAAAACAGCGGTAGTTTTTAGAGCCTCTAAAGGCGGTAGCGGTGGACTACCTTCTAGGGGCGTACCAGCTACAGGATTTAAGATATTTAATGGAATAGAATCAATATCTAGCTCTTTTAGCTTAAATGCTAAATCTACTCTATCTTCAATGCCTTCTCCTAAACCAATAATTCCTCCACAGCAGACCTCAATGCCTTGTCTCTTTAGAAATTGTACCGTCTGCACCCGCTCTTGATAGTCATGAGTAGAACAGATCTCTGAGAAATAATTTTTGGAAGTCTCAAGATTATGATTATATCTCTTTAGCCCTACTGCAGCTAGTTTATTGACCTGCTCCTCCCTTAAAGTTCCTAAAGAGGCACAGACGTCTAAATCAGTCTCTGCTTTAATTCTTTGCACTGTATTTAATATCCTTTCAAATTCTGCTTCTGTCTCAATGCCGCGACCGCTAGTTACAATCCCAAAATGTTCTGCTCCTTGTCCATCCATACGTTTTGCTTTAGTCAGGATTTCTTCTTCTTCCAATAAAAGATAATTATCTACTTCTGTCTCATGATGAGCAGATTGAGCACAAAAACTGCAATCCTCAGAACAACTGCCTGATTTAGCATTAATTATAGAACAGAGGTCTACTCTATCAGACATGAATTCATTCTTTATCTTATTAGCTGCTGCCAATAATTCTAAAATCCTATCTGACTTAACAGCAATTAATTTTAATGCCTCTTCTTTAGTTATACCTTCCCCCTGTAACACCTTATCCCTTAATTCGTTTATCATTTTAGTCCCTCCATTTTTTAATCACTCTATAGTTAACGTTTTTTTTTGCTAGTTAACAATCTCTGCAAAAAAAGAACGCAATTATGCGTTCTTTTTATTCATTCAATTTAGGCTGTTTGAGCATGATAAATGCAATTATTATTCCCACTACAGCTAAGGCAATAGTCGGATAAAAAGCATATCTATAACTCCCTAAAATATCCTTTATTCTTCCTGATAACATATTACCAACAAATGCACCTACACCATAAGCTGTAAATAAAAATCCATAGTTCTTGCTATAATTTTTAGAACCAAAGAATCTACCTGTAGCAGCAGGAGCAATAGCTAACCAGCCGCCAAGATTTAACCAAAATATACTAAAGGCTAAAGCATATAAAATAGTATTTCCAGCACTAACATTTAACATAATCACTGAAGCTAAAATTATTAGACTAAATGATATTAAGCTAGCCTTCTTAGGATTTAATTTATCTGTTAAGCCGCCAAATATAGGACGTCCAACTCCATTAAAGAGAGCAAAGAATGACACCATAAAAGCTGCTGTACTAGCATCTACTTTTATTATTTCTTCTGCTACGGGACTAGAAATTCCAATAGCCATTAAACCAACTGTAGTCCCAATAACATAACAGAGCCATAATCCATAAAAAGTTGGGTTCTTTAACATCTCTTTTGTAGTGAAGTTTATCTCTTTATTTTCATTATCCTGCCCTCCATTTGTCATCTTTTGAGGTGGAAACTTTAACGGAATTGCTAAAAGCGAGATTATAATAGCAAATGCTACCCCTAAGACTTTAAAGGCTGTAAAGACTCCAAAAGAACTTACTAACCAATTTGCTACTGGAGCAGTTATAAATGGAGATAAGCCAAATCCACCTAATGTTAAACCTACTGCCAATCCTTTTTTATCGGGAAACCATTTAGCTGCAACAGCCATCGGTGCACCATAAGCTATACCAACTCCACTTCCCGCAATTACACCATAAGTAATAATTAAGAGAGTAATATTAGAAGTAAAACCAGATAAAATCCAACCGACTGATACTACTAAACCACCAACAATAGTTACTATCTTAGGACCATACTCATCTATAAAACCACCGGCTATCGGCATAGTAACTGCATAAAAGATTAAAAAGAAAGTATACGGCATACCACTTTGGGTGGCACTTATCTTAAATAGTTCTTCAATTGGTTTCTTAAATACACTCCAAGAATAGACTGTGCCCATGCACATAAAAATTATTAATCCTAAAGGTATATATATCCATCTATTATTCTTTTCGACTGCTTCTTTCGACATTTTTTCTGCCTCCTATTACGATATTTTATTTAAAATAAATTGAATGCACTATTAAATTGATCTAAAGATAACTATCTCACCCCCCAATCTAAAATATTTTTGTCATTTAAAAAACATAATAACAAAAATTATCTAATCTAGCAAGCAAAATTAATATTTATTCATCGCTTTAGAGCAACAAAGGCTAATAAAGACTCTTAAACCTACTTTACAAGAGAAAGTAGAGACAGAAATTAATTTCTAGGTTATTTTTATGCATAGGGAATGTTTTTTTATAAAGGATTGGGATAATTTGGAATGTATTTAGGAGTGAGAATAAGATATTTAAGACTAAAGCTCTGCAGAGCTTTAGTCTTGGATGTAGTCTAATACTTCTTGTACCGACTTTTCTACAGATAATTGAGCAGTATCTATAACTAACTCAGGATCAGTTGGCTCTTCATAAGGTGCAGAGACACCAGTAAAGTTTTCAATTTCACCGCGTTTAGCTTTTTCATATAATCCCTTTGGATCTCTACTTGCGCAAGTCTCTAAATCAGCTTTGACATAGATTTCAATAAAGTCTCCTTGGGCTCTTTGACGAGCAAAATCTCTCATCTCTTGATAAGGAGAAATAAAAGAAGCTAGAACAATTAATCCAGCATCTTTAAATAAAGCAGCTACTTCAGCAATTCTTCTAATATTCTCATCTCTATCTTGGGCACTAAAACCCAAATCTGAATTTAATCCATGACGAATGTTATCACCATCTAATCTATAGACTGCCCGCCCTTTTTTTAATAACTCTCTCTCAACTTCTACAGCAATAGTAGACTTACCTGAACCTGATAGTCCAGTTAGCCAAATTACTCTTCCTTCCTGCCCTAAATTTTTAACTCTATCTTCATAAGTTATCTTTCCTTCATGCCAAACTATATTCTTATCTTCTGTATTTTCATCTGATTCTTTCAATTATCTAACCTCCGATGATTATAAATTATTTGAGCGTCCATAAAAATCTTCTTCCTTTAAACATCTAGAAACTAACTGCTCACGATAAAAATCAATCGTCTTGACTGTATCTTCAGATAAATAATCTCCTTCTTTAATCTTTTGAGCTAAGAACTCTACTCTATTAGCTACTTTCTCTCTCATCTTTTGGTCAGCTAATTCTATTTCATCTAAATCATGCTCTTCTACACTAGGCAATTCATCCAATTTATCAATATTATTCAAACGAGCTATTTCATTATTCTTCTTCTTGACTTCTCTTGACTTCTCTTCTAAGTCAGATTTTAAGGCTTCAATTATTTCTTGCTGTTTATTTAACTGTTCTTTGATCTTCTCCACTCTTGACTCTTGGCTATGTTTCACAAAAAAGTTATCTGTCCCATATTCATTAGAAATAGCTTTTTCTAATTCTTCTCGTTTAGAATCTTCTAGATCCAATAAAATCTCTTCTACTTTTTCACCAACTAATTCATCATCATCCACAGGAGTTCCCCCTTTCATCGAATATAACGCTCGCAGCTAATTTAATTGCTGTATTCAAATGACCTTATTGTATTAATTTATTTACCAAAAGTTAAAACCCTCTTTTAAAATTATTTTTGTTAAAAAAAGTAGACCTTTAAAGGTCTACTTTTTAATTCTATTCAAATGTAGCCACAATACCGCCTTCATACTCTTCCTGAATATATTCCTTCACTTCTGGAGAAGTAAGAGCAGCAGTTAATTTCTTAATTAATTCATCATCCTTATCTTCAGTTCTAACTGCTAAAACATTAGCATAAGGAGAATCTTTACCTTCAATTACAAGTGCATCTTCAGTCGGTACTAAGTCTCCTTCTAAAGCATAGTTAGTATTGATTACAGCAGCAGTCACATCTTCTAAAACACGCGGTAATTGAGCTGCCTCTAATTCTTCAAACTCCAAATCTTTTGGATTGTCGGCTATATCTACCGGCGTAACTTCTAGTCCAGCATCTTCTTTTAATTTTATTAATCCTTTATTCTCTAACAATAATAACGCCCGACCTTCATTAGTAGCATCATTTGGCAGTGCAATTGTAGAACCAGATTCAAGTTCATCTAAACTGTCAATCTTTTCAGAATATAAGCCCATTGGCTCTAAATGAATCTTAGCAGTATAAGTCAAATCTAATTCTCTTTCTTCCTTGAAGTTATTTAAATAAGGTACATGTTGAAAATAATTAGCATCAATGCTGCCATCACTTAAGGATAAATTAGGAGTTACATAATCAGTAAATTCCTTGACTTTAAGAGTAATTCCCTCCTCAGCTAATTTAGGTTTAACCACCTCATTTAAAATCTTAGCATGAGGTACAGGTGTTGCTCCTACTACAATCTCTTTCTTCTCTTGAGCTTGTTGTCCACAGCCAGCAACTACTCCCACAACTAACAATAAGACTAATACTAAATTCAACTTCTTTCTCATCTTCTCTCCTCCTCTTATAATTTATAAATTGACAATTTACAATAGACAATTGATAATTAAAAGTCAAACCCAAAACTA
>JAWOFC010000022.1:0-3106 GCA_046482455.1 Halanaerobacter sp.
CTGAACTATAACTATTATGATCTAACTCGTGATACTTATTAGGATTGGGCTTAGTACGCAGCATCTCTTCGCCTCCATGAATAAAAGGTCGTCCTTGAGAGGTAAGAATAATACTAGCCCCTAACTTTGCCATCTTAATTCTTTCTTCTTGACTAGCATTCGGAGTCGAACCAACTACTTTATCCCACAGAGTATAGCCATCATGACAGCTAACATAATTGATTACTTCCTCTGGTTGATCTGCAAAGCGGTGATAAGGATCCAATTCAATATCTACATTACTATCATAGTTGACCATACCTGCTATAATTCCAGCTCTAATTAATGATTTACTGTCCACAAAGCCTTGAATAAAACCACCATCTTCTAAATTGCCGCCGAAGTGATTCTGTTTTAAGGCATCTCTAATCCCATCATTAAAGACTGCAGGCCCGCTATCTACCTTTAATAAACTCCTCTTTTCTCCAGCAGCTTTAACATATTTCTCTTCAGCAGGCAGAGTACCTAGATTCCATCCTTCCCCTAATAGAACAGTGTTAGGATTAATCTCTCTTACTTCCTCTGTCATCTTTTTAATTGTTCTTTCATCATGTAAACCCATTAGGTCAAAGCGGAATCCATCTACATGATATTCCTCTGTCCAATAAGTAGTAGAATCAATAATTAATTTGCGCATCATCTCCCTTTCTGAGGCAGTATCATTACCACAGCCCGAGCCATTAGTCAAGCTATTATCAGCATGGCGGCGATAATAATAAGCAGGGACTATAGGTTCAAAAATATCTGTCACAGCAGTATGATTATAAACAACATCTAAAATAACCCCAATGCCTGCATCATGTATAGCTTTAATTAATTTCTTCAACTCTGCTATACGTGCTTTAGGATCCCCAGGGTCAGATGAATACCATCCTTCAGGAGTGAAATAATTATGTGGGTCATAACCCCAGTTATAATTTGCTTCTTCTACACTCTCCATGTCTCTAATATCTTCAAACTCCTTCTGATACTCATTAATAAAATAGAAATTCAACACTGGCATTAATTGTACATGGGTAATGCCTAACTCCTTTAAATAAGGAATTTTTTCAATAAAGCCTAAATAAGTCCCCCTCTTCTCTTTGCTAACATCAGAACTAGGAGAGATAGTAAAGTCCCTGACTGACATTTCATAAATAACTATATTACAGTCATCTTCTAATTCTACATAATCATCTTGTGTCCAATCATCAGGGTCTGTGCTATCTAAATCAACTACTGCTCCTTTACCTAATCTATCTTCTTCTATATTAAATCCAGACATTGATTTGGCATAAGGGTCAAGTATCTTATCTCTACTGCCTGAATTATTAACAATATAATGATAATACTGTCCAGCTAAATCTTCTTTAACCTTAAGCTTCCAAACTCCATTTTCATCTCTATTCAATGGATAAACCGCACTCGGCTCTGCTTGCTCATCCTCTGCAAAGAGCTCTAATTCTACTCTTTGGGCTGAAGGAGCCCATAATTTAAATTCACTCTCTTCGGGACTATAATCAACTCCTAATGAACCTTGATAAGTATAATTACTATCAATTATTTCTGGACTCAAAATTGTTTTAGCAGTTAAGCGACCTGCTGTGATAGTATAGGGATGATCATAATCTAACTCAGTATCTAAAGTCAGATAATACTCTGGAGCTTTAGAATCATCAATATCTCTAATTGGTATTACTTTAGAACCATACTTAACCCAAATTCTATCTTCAACCGGATTTTTAAATCTAACTACAATCTTATCTCTAGCAAAGACCATTGCTTCTTCAATCTCATTTCTTTCAAAGAGTTTCAAACCGTTAGTATATTTAGTATCATCACCTGCTTTCATCCAGACTTCATCTTGGCTTTTAATATCAGGATACTCTTGTACTCCACCAAACTCTTCGCGGTCTTCTTTAAAGATAACAAATTTCAATCTGCCATATTCTACTTTACAAGGGATATCCCAATATGCACCACAAGTATCAATACTATGAGTCTTAATTTCTCCACTTATTCTCTCTTCTTCAGTCTCCTCATCTTCTTGCCAAAATCTTAACTGCCAACCTTCATAATCACCATCAGGACGACAGTAATGCAGTCGTACATAATTTCTTGATGGAGCAGGAATCTTATCAATATTCCCATCTTCTAAAGCATCCTCTAAGTTTTTATGAATTTGATTAGTTCCTTTTACTGCCCATAACTCATTTTGCTCTTTACATTCATAGTCAGCAGCAGCTATATTTGAAACTCTAGTATAATCATTATGAACTATAAAGCTTATCTTCTCTTTTGCACTAATCGGTATATCCCAATAAATCCCATACTCATCTATACCGCTGACCTCTAAACCTGACCCCCATCTTAGCTTCTCGCCATTATATCCACTACCCCATACATATAAATCCCAATCAAGATAATTATAATTACCATCTTGAATATAATGAAGTCTAATATGTTCTTTAGGAATATGAGGTGAGTGATTCCCATTTCTATCCATTATCATTGCCCCCTTTTTATTTCAATCTTATCTTATGAGTTTCATTGTGAAATTTAGTCTTATTTAGTATAAATTATAGATAACTAAAATAATTCCTGCTTAATATTATTCAGAATAAGACCTAATCATACTAAAAAGAAAAAACTCGGTTCAAAACCGAGAAATTTTACTTACTTTAAGTATTATTTTTTACAAATTCAATTTCTTCATACATCTTTTAGCCTTTAAAAGTTAATTTAAATTATAAAATCCCACGAAGATAAATTCGTGGGATAACTAAGATAAGTATTATTCTTCATCTCCTCCTAGCAGCTAATTATTAATCAGGGTCTGCTAGAGCAATTAGGTAACAGGTGCCTAAGATTCAGGTATTTTTTATTTATAGCATGAAAGGGGAAAGACACCTGCACCAAGATTGCTAAGGGATTATAGAGAAGACATTAAGATAGGTTGTTCTCTAGTTCACAATATAATTATATCCTAAGCCTTGATATTAGTAAAATAATATTTTATTATTATTTATATAAGCTATTACTTATAGTGAGTACTTTCAGCTAAAGAAAGATATTGGAAGATAGAATA
>JAWOFC010000209.1:0-4169 GCA_046482455.1 Halanaerobacter sp.
CGTACATTCAAAAGATTAAAAACAGTTTGCAGTTAAAATTCAAAAGCATATAAGCTAAAGACTTAAATCACCATTACCTACTTTTAATTGAAAATTGATAATGGATAATTGACAATTAAAATTCAAAAACATCACTAATTGACTAATAAAAACCTACCTTTTAATCCTGGAATTGAGATACTATAATCTCCTGCTCCACTAATTCTCTCTCCAGTCATCAAATCTTGTAAAGCAGAGCCGCCAATCCCTGAAATATTAAGAGTTCTTTGCTTAGTGTCAGCATTTAAGATATAAAGAATTCTCTCCCCGGTAGCAGAATCAGTCTTAAGAACAGAGTAGATATCATCATCAGTCGTTAAGAACTGATAGTCGCCATTCCATAAAGCAGGATGCTTCTTTCTTAACTCCATTAAATCAGCAACATAATTTTTAAGTTCTTGCTCTTGACTATTAAAACCAGATATTCTTCCACTATCGCGCGAGGCATGGTCATCATAAATCTTCTCTCCACTAACACTGTCTTCATTATTAACATAACCTGCTACTTCTGCGCCAATCTCATCTCCATAGTATAAGGTGATCGATCCAGTATAAGCTGCCATAAAGCTAAAGGCTGCCTTATGCCGTTTCCAGTAATCGGGGTTCTCCTTGCCATATCCTAAGTGCTCAGCACGTTGAATTAGATCGCCAAAACGCACTAGGTCATGATTCGTCAACATTAAATTAGGTTGGGCGTAGTTTGGATAATCCCGATGGCTCTGAATACCGGACTCTCCTGCTAATTTCTCAGCCGGCTGATCATTGGCCCATCCAACACTAGTATCCTCTTGTGAAGCTAATACCTGCAGCAGAGAATACCGGACTGGAAAATCAAAGGCTGATCTTAGAGCATTATCCTCATAACCTAACTCAGATATTTCTTCTTTACCTTTCCAAAGTTCACCTACAATATAGCCTAAAGTACCCCACTCTTTACCATTCTCGCGGCGAGTTTGGGCTACTTCCTCAACTGCTAATCTAATATCCTGTAAATAATTATGTCCGCCTTGCTTAAGCTGATAAGCCTGATCTAAGCGCCAGCCGTCGATATTATATTCTTCTATCCAATAAGTGGCTACTTCTTTAAAATAATTTAGGCTTTCTGGATACTGAGCCTCATAGCCAATCAATCCTGAAACACCCCTAATCTCTTCACCAGCAGTTGTACTATAACCTTGAGGCGATTGTAATTCTTTATTAGCAGCGCCATAATGACCAAAAACACCATCCATGATCACATACAGGCCGTGTTCATGAGCCGTCTCTACTAGCTCTCTAAACTCTTCTTCTGTACCAAAGTTAGGATCAATCTCAAAATAATTATCAGCATAATAACCTGTTGCATCTAGCTTAGTATTTCCCTGCGAGTGAAAAACAGGGGTTAACCAGATAGCATTTACATTTAAAGAAGCAATATAGGGCATTGCTGCGGTAATCCCTTTAATATCACCCCGATGATGACTTGTGCCATATCCAACACCATAATCAGCTCCACTATCACCATCTTGATAGGCTTCAACCATTACTTCATAAATTCTTAACTGATTAAACTCTTTATTAGGCTCTAAATCCTGCTGCGGATAAGCAAAGTTAAGATTCATAGTTGCAGCAGAGGCTGGATCAACAACACCTTCTTCAGTAGCGACTACTTCGCCTGCAGAGTTTTTGGCCCTTAACTGCAGATCATAGTTCGTTCCTTCTTCTAATTCATCAACTTTGAATGCAACTCTTGCACCTATTAAATTAATAGACTTACTTTGAGAAGGTATATCATGTTCAGGAAAAGAGACTTCAACTGCAGAGACTTGGGAATCATTTGGAGCAGTTACATGCATAAATAGGCTACTTTCCTTATTCTTACTGCTCTCATTACTACTACAACCTGTAATTAAGACTAGAGATAGAATTAGACTTAAGATTATAAGCTTTTTTTCACTTCTTAAGCACTTCATCACTTACCACCTCTCAAAAATTAAGAGTCCTACCAACTGGTAGGACCCTTTTAGTTATTTAGTTATTACCACCAAAGCTCCATTTGTGCACCATAAGATACAGCAGCTTCTCCATCTTCTCGACCTACACCATCACCAAATCCTCTATTATCTGGATTAGCATAAGTTACAAAAGTTCTTAATTCTGGTCTAGCCCAGAAACTATTACTATTCCATTTAAGAGTAGGTGCCACTGTCATTTTTGTAACTGTTTGAGCATCATCAGCACTATCTGCTTTTGCATAATCATAACCCAATTCATACTGCATAGCAAAGTGATCTGTCATATAATTTGTAAATCTAGCACCAGTGACTACCTTAGTAGTCTCATCACTGCCATCGTCTGTTAAATCCATCTGGAATAATGGCATTACATCCCAATCATTAGATAAATCACCAACACCATAAGTAATAAATCGCATATTAGTTAAGTCTTCATTTCCTCTCCAGTCACTAGCTTTGCCTAAAGTACCTGCTAATTCAGTACCATACTGAAAGCCAACTTTAGTAGTACCATCTAAGACACCATAAAAAGTAGGTTTATCATAGACTGCTGCAATACCCATTCCTCCTAAGTCATCATCTGAATCTCCACTAGTGCCTTCAGACCACGGCTTATGAAGTTCTAATTCTAACTTACCACCTGGAACTGTAATGTCACTTAATCTAATATCTAAATTTTGTTGAGAATTTTCCCCCACTTCTGGAGTATCCCACGTAGCTTCTCCTTCAGAAGTATTAACTAAAGCAATTGCTAACTCACCTGGACCTGCATTAATTCCTTTAACACCAGCACCATATCCACTCATATCTCTCCAATAATCATCCGTTATGTGAACATCAGTCCGTCCATAGAATCTCTGTCCAGCCCAAAAAGTAAGTTCAGGAGCAAATTCAAATCCTCCACCTTCTACAAACGATTCACGCATAGCTACTTTTTTAGCATCATAATTGTTATCTGATCCATTTGACTGTGCATATAAAAATTGTCCCTTCATCCAAGTTCCATCATCAGAAGTAAACTTCTTACTAAAGATACTTTCAACATATGTTCCAAATTCATTTCCTAATCTAAAGGATCCATATGCTTTACCAATTCCTGGTTGATTAACTGCTCCACCATCAGCACTCAATCCATATCCAGAGCGGGCATAACCATGATATTCAAAGCCTTGGTTAACTGTCGCCATCTTCTTTTCTAACCCTCTTACACGTGGTTCTAAATCAACAGAAGTCTTAGCAATCAAGACTGAGTTTTCTCCACCAAAGCCGTCTGATTCAAAAGTTGCAGCATCTTCGTCTTTAACCCACTTTAGTTCTCCACCACCGTAAACAGTGAACTTATACTGATACTTCTCACCTTGGTCTAACTTTTTAGTAGTCTGCCAAACTCCATCTTTTTTCTCCATTTTCCACATTGGATGATTTGGCGACCAATTGTTCATCTCTCCAGCTACAAAAGCAGCATTCGCATCTAAGTTTCCATCATAAATAAATGTAACATTTACTTTACCGTCTTCTCCTGCAGATTCTACTTTAGTTTCTGCAAATACAGGTACAGCAGTCAACACAACAACTAGCGCAACTAACATAACAATACTAAACTTTGTCTTCAATGTAATACCCCCTAAAAATTTTAATCAACAGTGATTATAAAAACTACTAATATAAATCCTTTATCCAAATCTAAATAACTATCCAACCACCTCCTTAGTGGAATATGGTGCTCTTAGCTAAATCAACTACTTAATTCATAGTACTGAGCTTTGTTTGCAGTTTTTTAGAATCTCCATCATAATTGAAAATTGACAACTAAATTCAAAATCATAAAACCAAAAGATTAAAAATATCAGTTTTTAGGCGAAGTCTTATGAAAGTTCTTACCTTACAGCAAAATACTTAAAATACAAATGGCTAAAAAATTATTAGTTTATAATTTATATATTTAATAGATTTTTTTGGAAACTAACTGTAAAAAAAGAACTCCCAAAAGCTGAAAAGGAGCCAATATTTATAGTCTTCATATTTTATATTCTCGCATTATTTAGAAAATCCTTCTTTAAATTTCATTTTTTGTTAATTATAAGATTATAATCACAGAGATATAACTATATCCCTGTGAAATCTAATCTTATAAGA
>JAWOFC010000234.1:0-7940 GCA_046482455.1 Halanaerobacter sp.
AGGAGTGACAGGAGAAATAATGCATGTTGACTGTGGATTTAATATAGAAGCTTAAGTCATTTAGTCATCCTTGTTAGGGGATGGCTTTTTTATATAATGCTTCACCCTAGGGTGAAGCATTAGCTTTGAGCTCTGAGCAGTTAGCTTTCAGCTCAATCAAAAGCAAAATCAAAAACTAAATTCAAAGTAAAAACTTGTTAAAAACAAAACAATAATAAGCTCACACCTAATATTTATTATTCATATAAGTAAAGCTAATATCTTTATTAGAAAGATTAATTTAATTTGATTTATTTTGTTGATGATAGATGATATAATATATAAATATACTAATTTAAAGTGAGTGAATTATTAAACAAGGATTAAATAGACTAAATCTAATCAAATAAAATATTAACTAAAGTAATTATATTATTACAAGGAGTTAAAAATGAATAATACAATCTGGGTTCTACTCTCATCCTTTCTTGTCTTTTTTATGCAGGCTGGCTTTGCTATGTTAGAAGCGGGTTTTAGCCAGGCTAAGAATGCAGGTAATATTATTATGAAAAATATTATGGATTTCTCAGTTGGTTCTTTGGTCTATTGGATTTGTGGATTTGCTATTATGTTTGGCAGCCGTAATCAGTTTATAGGTCAAGGT
The DNA here is from genome assembly GCA_046482455.1 of Halanaerobacter sp. Classification (GTDB taxonomy): domain Bacteria; phylum Bacillota; class Halanaerobiia; order Halobacteroidales; family Halobacteroidaceae; genus Halanaerobacter. The sequence continues at coordinate 644 of JAWOFC010000234.1, forward strand.
CTTTTCTTAGCCGAAGAGAACTTTGCTCACTTAAATCTAGAAGTTCCTTTATTAGCCTTTTGGCTCTTTCAAACCGTTTTTGCAGGTACAGCAGCAACTATTGTTTCAGGCTCTATGTCAGGAAGAACAAAATTTAGCGGTTATTTAGCTTATAGTATTGTAATTACTGCTTTTATTTATCCAGTAATAGGGCATTGGATATGGGGTATTGGTTGGCTGTCAGATATGATTGATTTTGCAGGGGGAACTGTTGTTCACTCTGTAGGAGGCTGGGCAGCTTTAGCGGGGGCTAAAGTTTTAGGACCAAGGGTTGGAAAGTATAATCAAGATGGCAGTAGTAATCAGATAGCAGGTCATAATTTATTAATAGCTGCTTTAGGAGTCTTTATCTTGTGGTTTGGTTGGTTTGGATTCAATACGGGAAATTTAGCTTTAGCAGCTGTTATTAAAGCAGATAAATTAATTAAGTTAGCTAATATTGCTGCGATTACTAACCTATCTGCAGCTGCAGGTGCTACTACGGCTTTAATCACTACCTGGATTAAAGATGGTAAAGCTGATGTAAAATCTACTCTAAATGGTGCTTTAGCAGGTTTGGTAGCTATTACTGCTGGCTGTGCAGTAGTTAATCATTTTGGTGCAGTCTCTATAGGAGCTTTAGCGGGAATAGTGATGGTCTATGCGACTGAATTTATCGATGAAGTTTTAAAGATTGATGATCCTGTAAGTGCAGTTTCTGTGCACGGTGTCTGCGGAGCTTTAGGAACTCTGTTAGTTGCTTTTTTTGCTGTGGAGAGAGGATATTTTTATGGAGGCGGTTGGGAATTATTCTTGATCCAATTAAAGGGTGTAGTTAGTGTCGCGCTATGGACTATAAGTACATCTTATATCTTATTTAAAATAATTGATCAAACGATTGGACTAAGAGTTTCTAAAACAAAGGAAAGAACTGGATTAGATAGGGCTGAACATGATACCGAAACTTATGCTGGTTTTATTTCATTAGACTATAAAAATGAGTTTGAAAAGTTTAGTTCAGAGTTAGCTGGTAATTTTATAGACCTTAATTTTGCTGCTTTAGATAAGGCAATTAAGAAAGGACTGGCAAAAACGGGAGATTTTTTTGCAGCAAAAACTGCTTATATTTTTCTCTTTGCTGGAGGAGAGGGTCTAGTTAAGAGAAGCTATAGCTGGTCTCTGCCCGAGAATGATTTAAAGTTTGGCTCAGAACTAAAAAAGACTGATCTTCCTTGGCTATTAGGAAAAGTTAGTTTATCGCAAAATATTATCCTTTCGACTAGGGAGGAGCTACCTGCTATAGCTGAAGAAGAAATAGATTTTTTTAAGAAGCAAGGGATAGATAGTTTGATTATAGTCCCCCTTGTTAATCAGAATACAGTATTGGGCTTTTGCGCCTTAGAAGGAATTAATGATGATAGATTATGGGAGTATGATATATCATCATTATTAGATACAATAAATGAAACTTTTGCTGATGTCTTAAAGCGTAAAAGAATAGAAGAGAAGATAAAAGAGAGTATGGATGAACAGCAGCTATTACTAGATAATATTCAAACCCAAGTCTGGTACATGGAAGATCCTGAAACTTATGCAGCGGTTAACGAAGCTCGCGCAGAATTTTTAGGAGTTGAAAAAGATGAGATAACTGAAGTAAAACTTGATGAATTATCTTTGGGCGAGATCACAAGTGATTGTAAAGAAGAGAATAAAAAAGTATTTAAGCAACAAGAGATGGTGAAGACGCAAGGGTGGGTTAGAAATGCTCAAGGAGAGAGAAGATTTCATTCTATTACTAAAATCCCAAAATTAGATGAGCAGGGAGAAGTAGAGTATATTATCTGTTCGGCTGAAGATATTACTGATCTAAAGAAAGCAAAGTCTAAATTGAATCAATATGCCCAACGATTAGATGAAAAGATTGATAAAGCTCAGCAGCTACATGAAAAGTTTCTACCTTCTAAACTGCCTGATATTTCTGGTCTTTCAATGGCTGATTATTATCAGCCAGCTGAAAAATTAGGAGGAGATTTTTATAATTTACGAGATTTAGGAGATATATTAATCGGTTATATGGTAGATATCACTGGTCATGGAATTGATGGTTCTTTACTAAATATATTTGTGCGGGAAACAATTAATAGTTTCTTACTCTCCAATCCTCATCTAAAAGAGGAAGATTATCTAATAAGATTGATGAAATTTATTACTGCTAGGTATCAAAAAGAGAATTTCTCTGATGATTACTTTATTTCTATTATCTTATTTACCTTAGATAAAGAGAGTATGGAATTAACCTATACTAATGCGGGCTTTCATATTCCGCCGCTTTTGATTACTGCTGGTGAGCTTGTTTCCTTTGAACCAATTAAAGAAGCTCCTATTTCGCCCGTAATTGATTTAGAGCTCTATAATTTTCAGGAGAAATCATTTTATTTAGAGCAGGGCAGTTCATTTTTAATCACAACTGATGGAATAGTTGAAGAAGAGGTTGCTGGTCAACCTTATAGTCTAGAAAGATTGACTAATCAATTTTTGCAATATCATTCTGCACCACCAGAAAAAATGAGAGAAGAAATAATAACTGATTTTCAAAACTTTTCTGGAGCAAAGTCAGGTAAAGATGATCTGACCTTATTAATCTTAAAAAGAGATTGAGATTAGCTAATCTCAATCTCTTTTCTAAAGAATGAATTAATTTTCTTATCTTTCTTGGTATAAAATTGCTCTATTTCCAGTTTGATTATAGCTTAAATAATCAAAAGCTTGTTTAGCTATCGCAATTCCTCTGCCCCGCTCTTGACCATTTAATAAAGTAAGTTCTTTCTCTAATTCTTTCTTCCACGCAAAGCCTTGCCCTTCATCTTTAATCTCAATCACTAGACTATTTTCTAGAGCACAGACTCTAAACTCTACTTCTGCATCATATTGTTCATCATTGCCGTGCTCAACTGCATTAATAGCAATCTCTTGTACTCCTATTAATAATTTGTTTACTTCATCATAATAAGGCTTTAAAAAATGACTAATTCTTTCTCTAACCTTATCAAGTTTAGAAAATTTGCTAGGAATAATAATATTTAGTTCATCTATTATTCTCTTATTACTTGCAGCAAGAAGAGTTATATCATCTTTTATTAGTTCATCATTTTGAGAGAAGTCTCTCACATCTGCTACTATTTTATTCAATAAAATTTCTGGTGGTAGATGATAGTTTTCTTTCGTTATTTCATTTAATCTTTTCTTACCATATATTTCATCCTGTGATTCCTCTTCTATTAGACCGTCAGTAGTAATTAAGAGAGTACTATTCTGGCTTAATTTGAATTCTTCTTCTTCTAAATCATAGAATTTAGAGGCTATTGCATCACTAATTGGAGGTCCACTAGCCTTTAGTTGTTTTACTTGTCCATCTTTAACTAAAATAGGATTAATGTGTAGTCCGGCATTAATATATTTAACCATATTACTCTCTTTATCTATTACAAATAAGATTAGACTAATAAAGTAATCATCAGGTAAGTCTTCACGGCGATAGTGATGGTTTATATAGTCCATTAATGCACCTAAAGATATATTCTCTTTTGAGTGATGTCGTTGGGTAAAGAAATTTTTGATTAACTCCCGTAAAAGCATATTTAGAAATGCACCATCTAAGCTATGACCAGTTGTATCAGAGATATAGAAAATAACTTTATTATCTAATTCAATCACCTGATAAAAGTCAGCCCCAATTTTTTCAGCTGAACTATAAAAGCTAGCTATTCTTATGTCCCCAAATTCAAAAGTTCTATCTGGTAATAACTTTTGATGAATCTTTCTTCCCTTTTCAAGCTGTCTCTTCAACTTTTGGTTAGTCGTCTTTAATTCTTCTTTTCTTCTCATTCTATTAGTCACATCGCGATATACATTTACCACTTCACCAGTGGCTAGTTTATAGATATAGTTCTCTTTATAAACAGCTATTCTATCATCTTTATATTTTGCAACAGGTACCTTGGCTGGACTACCTGTTTGATAAACGTTCTTTAATGCTTGAAATAAAGCAGTATCTTTTATTTTAGGAAAGACTGCTTGAATACTTTTGCCTACTACTTTCTCTTTACTAATATTATCAATCTGTGCTCCTGCTTTATTGATATCGATAATATTAAAATCTTCTCCTTCATTTATTACTTCATAGACTAGCACTCCACTATTAATATTACTAAACAATTTTTCGTACTTTTGATGATATTCTAATTCTTGATTGATCTGTTTATTCTTCTTTTCTAACTCTTTAATAATCTCCTGATAAGTATTATCAATGACAAACCTAAATATAAGAGTAATAACTCCTAAACTGAGAATAGTAGTAGTTACTAACAATAAAAATGAGTAACTATTTAAAGTTTGATAGAGGTCATCTTGGGCTATTTCAGCTTTTAAAGAATAGTCTGTATCTGTTATTTTGCGAAAAGCTTTAACCTTATCTTGGCTTTCTATTATTTTATTAGTTGTAGAAGGAACTAGTTTATAGTTAATATCACCTTGATTAAAATAATTTAAAAGACTGGTTAAATCTAAGCTAACAACATCATACCCTAGTAATAGATTTTTTTCATAAATAGGAGATCTTATAATTGCAATTTTTTCTTCAGGAAAGATTTCGAGTTTAGTTTCTTTATTTTTTAAATCATAGTAATTTTCTAATTTTATTTTTTTATTTCTTTTATCTTTTCTAGAACTAGCAATTATGTGCTGATCGCTAATACGGTAAGCACTCAACAAATTTTCTAAGACTGAAACACCATCAGCATATTTAGGTTGGGTATAGTCTTGTAATTTCTCTAAACTTAATTCATCTTTTTTATACTGATATAATTTTTTACGGATCATAGTGCGGCTAGATAGGCTCTCAACTTTATCTTTTTGTTGTTTGAAATAAGTTTCTAGATTACTTTCTGCAAAGGAGAGTTCTTGCTGAAAATTATTCTTTAAATTAGTCTTCAATCTACTTCTTAAAGGAGTAAAGACGATAAAATAAAAGAAGATAAGAATAAGTATAAAAGCTCCTATGATTACAAATTTTAAGTTTTTAAATCTTTTTTCTATAATGATCACCTCATAATGAATATGATTTAGTACTAAATAGATTATAATTAGTTACTATATTTAATTCTAATTATATCAGAAAATCTATTAAAATAAAGTAATTTAATAGATTATAAGATATAATAAATATTTTTAATTTATAATCTATGATTAAACAAGTATCTTTTTTGGATGATTTGCAATTTATAGATCAATAAGATATAATAAGACCTAAAGATTAAAATCAGCTCCTAATAGATCGGGAAAATCCTAATCTAGAGGGAAGAGTCTAAAATTAATATTATCTTAGTGAAAGGAGGAATCTGATCACAGAGAGGTAACAAGAGTAGCTATGTGGTGACTTATCCTCTGGGTAAGTCTTTTTTAATTTAGAGTTTGTGAATTAATTAACTTATTTAATATGGGGTGATAAAAATGAGTGATTTTATTGATGATGAGAAATTAAAAGGGATCTTAAATGAAGCAGATCCTACAGCTGAAGAAATAGATAGAATTATTGAAAAATCTTTAAATAAAGAAAGACTTAGTTTAGAAGAAACAGCAACTTTATTACAGGCAGATAAACCAGAATGGATTGCTAAGATATTTGCTGGGGCGAGAGAGTTAAAGAGTAAGATATATGGTGATCGGGTGGTTTTATTTGCTCCTTTATATATAGGAAATAAATGTATTAATGACTGTGAATACTGCGGTTTTAAGGCTTCAAATCAAGATGCTAAACGTCATACCTTAAGTGAAGGGGAGTTACGACAGCAGGTAAGAGCAATGGAGAGCCAAGGACAAAAGAGGTCGATCTTAGTCTATGGTTCACATCCAGATTATGATGCTGATTTTATGGCTGATACAGTAGAGACAGTTTATGATACCACAGAGGGAAATGGAGAAATAAGGCGAGTTAATATTAATGCTAAACCTTTAGATGTAGCAGATTATAAGAAATTAAAAGAGGTAGGGATTGGAACTTATCAGATCTTTCAAGAGACTTACCATCATCAGACCTATCAAAAAGTTCATCCTAGTGGGCCAAAATCAGACTTTGAATGGCGTTTAACAGGTCTAGATAGAGCTATGGAAGCTGGCGTTGATGATGTTGGTATTGGAGCTTTATTTGGTCTCTATGATTGGAAATATGAAGTCTTAGGTCTGTTAGAGCATACAATCCATTTAGAGGATAAATTTGATGTTGGTCCTCATACTATTTCTTTCCCTAGAATCAATGATGCGAGTGGAATTAATATTACTGATGAATATTTTGTTAATGATGAGGAGTTTAAACGTTTAGTAGCAATCTTAAGATTAGCGGTACCTTATACTGGAATGATCTTAACTGCGCGTGAAGACCCTGAATTAAGAGATGAAGTGATGGAATTTGGAGTTTCACAGATTGATGCTGGTACTAGAATTGAGATGGAAGGCTATACCCATGCTGATGAAGAGCAGAACTTAGATAAGGAGCAGTTTGAGATTGGAGATACTCGTTCTCTTGAAGAAGTAATGTATGAATTAGTTAGAGATGGCTATTTGCCTTCCTTCTGTACTGCTTGTTATCGTTTAGGTAGAACAGGAGAACATTTTATGGAGTTTGCTATTCCAGGCTTTATTAAACGCTATTGTACTCCAAATGCTATCTTAACTTTCAAAGAGTATTTAGAGGATTATGCTTCACAGCGAATTATCGATGAAGGAGAAGAGCTAATTCAAGAAAAGATTGCAGAGATTGAAGATGAAGAGATTAAAACCGAATTAGTGGAGAAATTGGAGCGAGTAGAAGATGGCGCACGCGACTTGTACTTTTAAGAAGAAGGTTAAAGAGTTAATTGAGCCAGAGGAGATGAAGGTCTGGCTGACTAAAAAACATGGTCGGCGAGTTGAATATATCTTCAAGGTGGGTTCTGAGCAGTTTAGTCCCCCGCAGCAAGTTGCTGAAAAAGGAGACTATCTGCTCTTTGCACAAGGGGTTAATGAAGAGGTTGAGGATGAGCTGCAGGATTTATTTACAGAATTTTACGCATAGTATAGATAAAGTGTAGCTTTCAAGATTGAGATAAAATAATTTCTTCGCTCCTAAATCTAGTTTGATTCGTCTAAACTTGTTCAATAAGAATCAATTTAGCTTAATTAAATTAGTAATTAAGCTTTCAAAATTAATTTTTATTTCACTTCGTTAAGACTCATTTACAAACTA
>JAWOFC010000020.1:0-4774 GCA_046482455.1 Halanaerobacter sp.
CTTTCAGCAGCTATTATAACTTCAACAGAATTATTATGAATAAAAGCAATTCCATCTTCATAACCTCGTGCTTGAATCAAACTCTCTATCTCCATCTCTTCTTCTAAATTATTAGTAATTGCTAATAATTTATCCTGTGCCTTATTCTTTGCATCTTTACCAGAATTAGGATTATTAATCATCTCCCGCAATAAATTAATCTGTTCGCTGCGCGATTGGTCTCTTTCAATTCTATACTCCACAAAGAAGTTACTTTCCTCTTTAGTCTCTTTATCTTTTTTAGCTAAATTAAATACTTGCGACTTATTACTTACTGATTTTGCATTCTCATCTTGCTCTTTTGTATTTAATTCTACATTCTCACTTTGCTCTTTTTCATTTGATTTAATCTGACCTTCAGAAGCAGACATCTTAGTAATATGGTCTTCCTCAACTTGACTTTGATGTACTACTACTGCAGTCACCATTCCTATCCACAGCATCAAAACTACAAACCAAGCAAATTTTTTCTTGACTTCTTGATTAGTAATTACATCAACCATCATAATCTCTACCTTTCCTTTGCTAATACTTTTATTTTATGACTTTTAATTCCCAAACCGACCCTGACAGCATCAATTAAATCAGCCTTAATCCTAGAATCAGCTGCTCCTTCTGATATTACTAAAACCCCTCTAATTTGAGGGCGTACCTTCTTTTTAATAACCGCTTCACTAGCACCTCCTTGATCCAAAATAACAATTTCACTTCTCTGCTCTTGCTGCTCAGTTTCTCGCACTCCACCAGATTTATCCTCTTCAAGAATTTTTTTATTAGAATCATTACTATTACGTGCGTAAATTTTTTTGGTACCAGTATCTAAAGTAATATTAACTGCAACAGTTCCTGCTCCAGAGACTTGCGATAAGACATCTTCTAATCTCTTTTCCAGCTCTTCTTCTAGGGAAAAGTTTCTTTCCCTAGATTGACTATTATCTTCAGTTACTCTCTCTAAACTTTTATCTTGAGTACTGGGGTCAAATAAGTTACCAACTAACATAAAAAAGACTCCGACTAAGATTAAAACAAATAAATATCTCAATAAATTTGACTTTTCAGTATTGAAAAAATCCTTCATAGTATCCCTCCAACTCATCTAACTTCAATCTGTTCTTTGTCAAAGCCATATAGGTTTACCAATAACTCTTTTAAATGCTGCTGTGGTAATTCTTCTTCTCTTTTATCTTCTTTAAGATCTACCTGTACAGGGTCAATTCCTTGAGCAGTATTGATGATTATCTTTTGCACTTCATTATTCTTATTAAGAAATACTTCAATCTGAGGGTCTTCTAATTTAGAGTTTAGATTAATGACTGCTTCTAGTTGTCCTTTTAAGCGTTTTTTATAACCCTCTCTTCTCTGTGCTACTTCTTCTTTTCTTAACCGATTCCCAGCAGTTAAAATTTCTTCTAAATTCTGCCCTTGCTGATGTTGAATCAAACTCAAATCCAACTCATCTAATCTAAAATTCAACAACTCTATAAGGGGGACTATCATTACTAAAATAACAAAGAAGCCAATAACTACTCTAATATAACCTCTAAATTTACTATTAGGTAGTAGCATCTCAATAAAATTAGCAAATAAAATTATTAAGACTATATTTTTTACCCAAATTTTAATCTGTTCAATCACAATCACCTCAACATAACTACAAAATTAGCAGTCCCAACTATAATAATAATAATGGTAAAGAACATAATTCCTACTCCTACCACAGCTCCAAAAATCAGCAATAGATTATTGCCTAAACGATTTAAACAATCTACAATCTTATCATCACTAACTGGCTGAATAATAGCTCCCGCTAATCTATAGATAAAGACTAAAGCAAGTATTTTAAGTACTGAAAAAGAACAAAAGATTAAGATAATTAAAACTCCAAAAATGCCGAGGGCATTCTTGATTAATAGAGAACCTCCTACAATCATATCCAAAGCATTAGCTAAAAAACCACCTACAATAGGAACAAAACTTCCTGTTAAATATTTAGCAGTCCGAATTGTAACTCCATCACTAACTGCAGCCACACTACCTTGAGTTACTATTGCAGCCATAAATATAGTCATTACTACTCCTAATAACCCAATCCCAATCTCTTTAAATAAAGAGGCCAAACCAGTTACTTGATAATGGTCAGAAATGTTATTAATTATATCTAAAATAGCAGCTAAAAAGATTAGAGGGAAGATAACTTTAGCTACTATAGTACTTAAAGCATTCACAATCAAAAAACTGATAGGATGAAACAAAGTTGCTGAAGTAACACTCCCTAAACTGACTAATAAAGTTAAGAGTAGAGGTAAGATTGCATGCATAATATCAACCATATTATCAATTGTATTTTGGGCAGTTGCAACTGCCACTTTAAAGGAATTTAGAGCAATAATAATTAAGACTAAATAAACGATTCCATTAGCTAACTTACTTACTTCTGTACTATTAAAATTAAACTGAAAAGTCTTTAAGACTGCTACTATCAAAGCTAAAATAACTAATTCCCCTAATAATTCGGCATTGATTATTATTTCATCAAAAAAATAACGTATTAAGCCTTTTACAACAGCAGTCAGCTTTAATTTCAATCCTTCCTGACTAAAGAGATTGATTATATCTTCTATTTCGAGGGAGGGTAAATAATTACTAGTTTGAAGATTCAGTTCTTCTACCTCTTTTCTTAAATCATTTAGATTAAGCTGATTTAATTTCTCTTCAATAATCTCTTCTCTATCCCATCTTTCTTCTTTATTTTGAGCTACCACAGGAAGAGTAATTATAAATAAAAGTAAGATAAGTATAGTTATTTCTTTCATCTAATCATTCCTTAAGGAAGTAATTGCATTACTGATTCTAAAATAGCTAACATAATTGGAATCCCTAACACCATAATTAATAATTTAGCTGCAAACTCAATCTTAGTAGCTATAATACCTTCTCCAGCATCACGACAGATTTGAGCTCCAAACTCTGCTATATAAGAAATTCCAATAATCTTTAATATCGTCTGAAAATAGACCATATCCAATTGAGCATTAAAGGCTAGTTTCTTTAAAATATTAATTATAGCAGAGAGCTTAGCTAACATTAGAGTAAAAATTATAAGACCTACTACTAAACTTAACTGTAGAGCAAGTTCAGATTTATACTCTTTAAGAATAACGGACATAATCATCCCCACAATTCCTAGACCCACTATCTGAAAGATCTCCACCTCAAACTCCTCCTAGAATTCTTTAAAAGCCAAAGATACTGCGAATATTAGTAAATAGTTGATTAATTAATTGAATAATTACCATTAAGACTATAATCACTCCCACTAATGTTAGCATCTGTGCTTGTTCCTCTTTTTCAGCCTGTTTAAGTACCATATTAAAGACAGAGATTAAGATACCTAAGCCAGCAATCTTAAATACTAAATCAATATTCATACTTTGGCTCCTCTCTAGACAATAATAATCACTACTAACAGCCCTCCTAAAACTCCTAAATAACGCCACAACTTAACCTTTTGCTCCTTTTCTTCTACTGCCTCATAATATAAATTACTTATCTTCTCTTGGGCCAAATCTAAATGTCGAATCTGGTCTGCACTGCTAGTACTACCTAAATTATAGCCAATCTCTACTAGAAGTTCCTCATCCTTTTCCAACAGGGCAGTCTTTGAACTCACCTCAGAGACGGACTCTTGCCATACCTCTTGTGCTACTCCACCTGCCTCTAATCTCTTCTGCGCAATAGCAAAAAAGTCTGCTATCGGAGAGTTTAAATTAGAGGCTAATTTAGCAAATGCCTCTGGTAGAGGTGTCATCCCATAGTCTATCTCTGTTTTTAACATTTCTAAAGCCGTCTTCATCTCCTGTAACTGCTTAGGGCGCAGTGCAATTTGGTGGGCAATTAAGAATCCAAGGCTGCTACTGCTAATAATTATTAAGATTGCTCCTATTAATTTCAAATTATCACCTACTGTTTAATAATCTGCTCTACAGTTCCCGGACCAAATCTCTGACTTAAAATAATGATTCTTTCAAAAGTATTACTCTTAAATAGGTTCTTCAGACTAGGTCGCCCTTTAAGATCTCTTAAACTACTCCCATGAACTGTAGTTATAACTCTCACTCCTGCATTTAAGGCCTCTTGAATAGCTGCTACATCCTCTTTTGAACCTATCTCATCTGTGACTATTACATCAGGCGACATCGACCTAATCAATAAGAGCATACCTTCTGCTTTAGGAGCTCGATCTAAAAGATCTGTGCGCAGTCCTAAACTATTCTGAGCTAACCCCTGATAAGCTCCTCCAATCTCTGACCTTTCATCAACTACTCCTACCTTTAAGCCGCTAAAATCAAGCTGAGGCAAACCATTACTAATCTGTCTAATTAGATCTCGAATTAAAGTTGTTTTGCCGCAGCGGGGAGGAGAAATTATTAATGTATTATAAATATCATTAGAATGAGCAATTATACTTTCAATCACTTTATCAGCTGACCCAATTATTTCCTGACAGAGTCTAATATTTAAAGCAGAAATATTCTTGATCCTCTTAATTGACTTATTATCTCTAATAACTTGACCAACAAAGCCTACTCTATGACCTCCTGCTAAGGTTAAAAAACCTGATTTTAGCTCTTCTTCTAAAGTATATAAAGAATTATTAGTCATTAAATTCAAAGTATCTTGAATATCATCTTTAGAGACTCGATAGGCTTGAGCTGGATTCTTAACTACTTCTCCC
>JAWOFC010000062.1:0-3762 GCA_046482455.1 Halanaerobacter sp.
CGCGCACCAAGGCTTCTTAAAAATGAATATACCGCATTAAGGCTTCCACCTTCATCCTACAACCAATTATCGGTTTTACTATACTATATGTAGATGGTTATAGATTTGTTAAAGAAGAAAAATAATACTACCGTACAAATTTAATTAATTAGACAAAAAATAAAGATAGGACCATTCTAATGGCCCCATCCCTAAAGATTTATTGAGTCTGTTGAATATGCTCTCCCAACTTCTGATCAATTCCTTTCACATGATTGACCAACCACTGTGTAATTCGTTTATTAAACTTCATCATTTGAGCAGTATCTACCCTACCAGCTTCAAAATCATTCTTAAAGTCTGTAATCTCTTGCACAAAGTCTTCATGAATCTCTTTATGAGTATCATAATGAGGATAATTGTACTCCTGCTGTAGTTCCTCTTCATCATCAAAGTGCTTAACAGTATAATCCCCTAAAAACTCTAAAGTTTCTGCTATCTTTTCTTCACCTTTATTTTCTTTATTCGCCTTGATCAAATCATTAATTCGTTTAAATAATTTTTTGTGCTGTTCATCAATTAAGTCTACACCTACTAAGAAACTATCATCCCACTCGAAAACCTTAGCACCGCTAATTTCAGAATCAGACTCACTAATTAATTCAGTTACATGACTGCTCATATCTGCTAAATCATTAGAAGATTCATTGACTACTTCAAATATATCAGTAATTGTATGTGATTGATCCATTAATTGGTCACTACTTTGGGCCAATTCCTGGGCAGCATTAGCTGTCTGCTCAATCATTTCAGCTACCTCTTGGCTAGCCTCTTCGATCTCAAAGAAGACAGCATCTGTCTCTTGGGCAATCTCCTTACCAGCTTTAGCCCTCTCATTAACCTGCTTAATTGATTCCAAACCTTGATCAGATTTATTCTGCGTAGCATTTACAATCTCAACAATATCACTCGTTGCCTCAGAAGTCTCTTCGGCTAACTCACGAATCTCCTCAGCTACTACAGCAAAACCTTGCCCATGTTCCCCTGCTCTGGCTGCTTCAATTGCAGCATTTAAAGCTAATAAGTTAGTCTGCTCTGCAATATTAGTAATTAACTCTATAATCTCGCCAATTCTCTCTGTATTATCGTTTAAATCTTGCATAATATCGACTGTGGAATCAACAGAATTATTAATTGCTTGAATATTAGAGATTGTCTCTTCAATATTCTCTCTTCCCATCTGGGTTTGAGAAGTAGCTTCTTGGGCAAATCCTGTTACCTCTTCAGCACTAGCTGAAATTCTTTGAATATTTTCTGTCATATCCTCTACCAAATAATTAGTCTCTTGGATTGTTTCATTTCCCTCTTGGGCTGAGGCAGACATCTCTTCTGTATAGATAGAAAGATTTCCTAATTCCCGCCTTATTTCAGTAATTAATTCTTTGCGGTCAACACCATCATCCTCTTCAGTGTCAAACTCTGTCTCACTCTCATCCCCACTACTATGTAATTCTTTAGTCGTTAAAGTATTAAATAATAATTCAGCTAAGCCTACAATAATTACAATCTCTATTAACCTAGATATATAAACCATAATACTAGCACTAATGAAGCTACTTAATAAAGTACTGACCAGATTAGCAATCGGAATAGTAAGTAAAATTATTAATGCTAATCCTAAACCAAATTTTAGATTAAGTTGAGATATTGTCTTTTCTTTCACTATATACTCACTCCCTACTTTAATTTTTATTTTCCTATATAATAATTTTCTACAAATTTAGACAGATACCTTTATCTATTCTTAGATTGTTAGTAATTATTCTTAAAATAAAGTTAAGGCGCCTAGTAAGATACCAGACGCCTTTAAACTACTTAAGCTAATTCATTTTTTATCTCTTCTAATTTATCTTTATCTATTTCACCTTTCGCATACCTTCTCCTAGCAATTTCTAAAGAATCTTCTAATTGCTTTGGACGATAATCCTTCGAATAATTATGCTGCGAGGAATTATTACTAAACTTTTTTACTAAAAAAGTAATTAATCCTACTATTATAACCATCCATAAAATCATCATTATTATCCCGCCTCCTCCAAATCCCATAAATCTACGACCTCCAAACCCCATAAGACCACGACCTCCACACCTCATGAAACCACTTCCCATATGGTGCAACCCATGCATAACCATCATCCCCTCCCAAAATTTAATAGATAAATCATTGCTAATTATTTAACTATCTATTCTTCTAACTTATTTATAGTATACTAGCCAAATATTAAGAAAGTATTAAGAACTAATTAAAAAAATATTAAACCCCTAACGCTGATTTAGATTGCTTTAAAATAAAAAACTCCCGGTCTTAAGACCAGGAGTTTTGGTTAGAGTTAAATTTAATTATGCTAACATCTCTTCTAAATCATCTTCTACAGTAGTATTAGGCTTAATATTAAACTTATCTACCAATACATCTAATACATTCTCTGATACGAAAGCAGGTAATTTAGGACCTAAGTGAATATCTTGCACGCCTAAGTAAAGTAATGATAATAAGACTAAGACTGCTTTCTGTTCATACCAAGCAATATTGTATTCGATTGGTAATTCATTAATATCATCTACATCAAAAGCTTTAGCTAATTTCTGAGCAATAACTACTAAAGAATAAGAGTCATTACATTGACCTGCATCTAAAACTCTTGGAATCCCACCAATATCTCCTAAGTCTAATTTATTATAACGATACTTAGCACAGCCAGCAGTTAAGATGACAGTATCTTCTGGCAGTTCTTTAGCAAATTCAGTATAGTATTCACGTTCATCATGACGTCCATCACAACCAGCCATCACAAAGAACTTCTTAATAGCACCATTTTCGACTGCTTCTACTACCTTATCTGCTACTTCTGAAACTGCATTATGAGCAAAGCCACCCATGATTGCACCTGATTCTAACTCTTCTGGTGCTGCACACTCTTGAGCATGGTCGACTAGAGCAGAAAAATCTTTTGCTTCGTCACCTTCGCGATCAGCAATATGGTCAACACCATCAAAACCAACTACACTAGTTGTATATATTCTATCCTTATAAGATTCCTTGGGCGGAACAATACAGTTAGTAGTCATTAGAATTGGACCATTAAACTTCTCAAATTCTTCTTTCTGTTTCCACCATGAGCCGCCATAGTTACCTGCAAAATGATCATACTCCTTAAATTCTGGATAAGATTGAGCAGGCAGCATTTCGCCATGAGTATAAACATCTACACCTGTTCCTTCAGTCTGCTCTAACAACTCTTCTAAATCTCTTAAATCATGACCACTAATTAAGATACCTGGGTTATCTCTTGTACCCAAATCAACTTCTGTCGGTTCAGGGTGACCATAATTTCCTGTATTAGCTTTATCCAATAATGCCATTGTATCAACACCCATTTCACCACACTTCATAACTAAACCTAATAAATCATCAACTTCTAAACTATCATCAGTTGTAGCAGCCAATCCTTCCATTAAGAAAGAAAAGATTTCATCACTCTTTTCTCCTAAGACATAAGCATGGTCAGCATAAGCAGCTATACCTTTTAAACCATAAGTTAATAGTTCACGTAAAGAATTAATATCTTCATTATCTGTTGTTGGAATTCCTACTTCTTCAGCCTTTTGATGAATCTCTGCTTCACTATCTGCCGTCCAAGTTGCCATCTCTGGCACTTCAGCTTCTAATTCCTCTGCTGTACCATCATACTGAGCTAATAATTCCTCTTTCATATCTTCTCT
>JAWOFC010000086.1:0-2688 GCA_046482455.1 Halanaerobacter sp.
CCAATGGCAGGTGTGCCCTGTCAATCAGTAGAGTCATACATATCAGAATTAATAGATAAGGGTTATCGTGTAGCAATCTGTGAACAGATGGAGGAGCCAAGTCAGACAAGTGGTTTAGTTGAACGGGATGTAGTACGCGTGATTACACCGGGTACAGTAGTAGATAATAGTATTTTAGAGGATAAGAATAATAATTATTTAGCTGCTGTAGTTAGTGATGATGAAGGCTATGGTTTTGGTTTTGTTGATGTCTCAACAGGAGAATTTTCTGTTACAGAATTAAGGGGAGCTAATGCTTTAGAGAAGGTGATTGATGAGTTATCGCGCTTAAATCCAGCAGAAATTTTACTAGATAGAGAGACCAAAGAAATAGAGAGGATTATGGATTTTATTGCAGCTCAATTAAATCCTAGTCTGAGTGATATAGATAAAAAGTTTGCTCGTGATGAAGCATATGAACTATTAACAGATCATTTTAATACAGTCAGTCTAGAGGGTTTTGGTTGTGAGAATAAGCCGCATGCTATTAAAGTAGCAGGGGTGATCTTAGATTTCTTAGTTGAAACACAGAAGAGAAGTCTAAACCATATTAATCAGCTCTCCACCTATTCAACGACTGATTATATGGTCTTAGATGTTAATACGCGGCGTAATTTAGAACTAGTGGCTACAATGCGGGATAAGAGTAAAGAAGGTAGTCTATTAGGAGTTATTGACCAGACTGTGACTGCTATGGGCGGCAGAAGGCTAAAGAAGTGGTTAGAACAGCCGCTGTTAGAAGTTGATAGAATCGAAAATAGATTAGATGCAGTCGAAGAGATAAAGAATAATATTTTAGTTAAGGAAGACCTAAAGGACTTATTAAATAAAGTCTATGATATTGAGCGTTTAATGGGTAAGATAATCTATGGTTCAGCTAATGCCCGCGATTTGATTGCTCTGAAAAATTCTTTAGTTGTGCTGCCTGAAGTAGAAGAGTTGTTAGCTCAATTTGAGGCAGCAAAGTTAAATGAGTTGAGAGATAGATTAGATAAATTAGAGGATATGAGCAGCTTAATTGAGAAGGCAATCCAAGAGGAGCCGCCGACTACCCTGACTGAAGGTGGGATTATAAAGTACGGCTATGATGATGAATTAGATGAGTTATTAGATGCAATGAATGAAGGGAAAGATTGGATTGTTGATCTCCAAAAGCAAGAACGAGAACGGACAGGGATTAGCTCTCTTAAAGTCGGTCATAATAAAGTGCACGGCTATTATATTGAAGTGACGAAGGCCAATCTTGATGCTGTGCCTGATGATTATGTACGTAAACAGACATTAAGTAATAGTGAGCGCTATATTACTCCTGAGCTAAAGAATAAGGAATCTTTAATCTTAGGTGCTCAAGAAGAGAGTATTGATTTAGAGTATGAACTATTTGTAGAAGTTAGGGAGCAAGTTGCTGCTGAGACAGAACGGATTCAGATTGCGGCTGATATTTTGGCCCAGTTAGACTCTTTAGTCTCTTTAGCTGAGACGGCTTTAAATAATAATTATACTAAACCCAAGGTTAATGAGACAGATGAAGTGGAGATAAAGGATGGACGTCATCCTGTAGTTGAGGATATGATGGACAAGGAAGCCTTTGTACCAAATGATGCCTCTTTAGATGGCGGGGAGAATCGTTTCTGTATTATTACTGGTCCTAATATGTCAGGAAAATCTACTTATATGCGTCAAGTAGCCTTAATTACTTTATTAACTCAGATGGGTAGTTTTGTACCGGCTGCAGAGGCTGAGATTGGAATTGTTGATCGTATCTTTACGCGCGTAGGAGCCTCTGATGATTTAACAACGGGTCAGAGTACATTTATGGTTGAGATGAATGAAGTGGCTAATATTTTAAATAATGCTACAGATAAGAGTTTAATTATTTTAGATGAAGTGGGACGGGGAACAAGTACCTATGATGGTCTAAGCATTGCCTGGGCAGTAACGGAATATATTAGTGACCAAGATAAGATTGGGGCGAAGTCTTTATTTGCTACTCACTATCATGAACTAACAGATTTAGAAGAACATCTCCCAGGGGTTAAAAATTATAATATAGCTGTGGAAGAAGAGGATGAAGATGTTGTCTTCTTAAGAAAGATTATTCCAGGGGGAGCAGATAAGAGTTATGGAATTGAAGTCGCTAAGCGGGCTGGAATTCCAGAAGAAGTAATAGATCGTTCAAAAGAGATTTTGCAGAATTTAGAAGAGGAAGAGAAGGAAGTAGAAAATAAAATCTACCATCATTCTCAAGAAGAGACTAATGATGAGAGAGAGGAAATAGAAGAAGCAGTAGAGCAGCAAGAGACTACTACTGGAGTAGAAGAAGGTCCTACAGGTCAGTTGGCTTTATTTGCTGATGAAGAAGGCGGAGATAAATTAGCCGAGGAGTTGAAGAAGTTAGATATTATGTCGATGACGCCGTTAGAAGCAATGAATAAATTACATGAACTGCAGAAAGAAGCGAAAGAAGGCTGATAGCTGTCAGCAGTCAGCTATCAGCTGTGAGCTTTGAGGCGTGAGCTGTGAGCTAAAACATAAAGTCAAAAGAGCTGTGAGCTTTGAGGCGTGAGCTGTGGGCTAAAACATAAAGTCAAAAGAGCTGTGAGCTTTGAGGCGTGAGCTGTGAGCTAAAACATAAAGTCAAAAGAGCTG
>JAWOFC010000127.1:0-3124 GCA_046482455.1 Halanaerobacter sp.
TAAATATTCTAACAGATAATCGGTTATTTGTCAAGAACTTTCTTCGTTTTTCTTCTTTCGACAGCTAACAGATTATAGTTACTGCGCCTGTCTAGAAGGAGCCAAAAAAGGTGCTCTCTTTTCAAGCGACATTAACTAGATTAACATCTCAGCTGCTGCTTGTCAAGAAAAAATTCAAACAAATTTAGTGCTTAGAACTTCTCCTCTCTCAAGCGACATTTACTAACTTATCATAGAGACTAGGGGTTGTCAAGAACTAAAATAAAAAAAGTGATTAGTGATGAGTTACAAGCATAAAAACAACACCATAAAAGCAGTCATGAGTGATGAGTGATGAGCTACAAGCATAAAACCAACACCATAAAAATAGTGATGAGTCATGAATGACGAGTGATGAGTTATAAGCATAAAACCAATACCATAAAAGCAGTCATGAGTAATGAGCAGCAAGTAGGTAATAAGTACAGAAA
The DNA here is from genome assembly GCA_046482455.1 of Halanaerobacter sp. Lineage (GTDB taxonomy): Bacteria > Bacillota > Halanaerobiia > Halobacteroidales > Halobacteroidaceae > Halanaerobacter. The sequence continues at coordinate 471 of JAWOFC010000127.1, forward strand.
GTTGCATATAAATTACTTTTTCAACAACCTACAATCTATTAGTTAAATTAAGCGATTATATTATCTTTATCTTAAATATTAAATTCTTCTACTATCTCTTTTAGTTCTTGCGACATTTTGGCTAATTCTTGTGAAGAATGGGCTATTTCTTCGGACATATTCTTAATATCGGCAGTACTAGAATTAATTCCATCACTCTGTTGAGCTAATTCTTGAGCAGCATTAGCAGTTTGTTCAATTTGATCTGCTGTCTGCTCACTTGCTTCTTTAATTTGATTAAAGACTTCTTCTGTCTCTTGGGCTACATCTTTCCCGTCTTTGGCTTTAGCATTGACTTCTTTAATCGCTTCTAAACCACTATCAGCCTTAGTCTGTGTTTTCTTAATTAGACCTGTTATATCTTCTGTAGCTTCATTAGTTTCTTCAGCTAACTCTCTAATCTCATCTGCTACTACAGCAAAACCTTGTCCAGCTTCTCCAGCTCTAGCTGCTTCAATTGAAGCATTTAAAGCTAATAAATTAGTCTGCTCCGAAATATTAGTAATCAAACTGATAATATTTTCAATTTCAGCTGCTGTTTGATCTAATTCATCAATGATATTTAAAGCTTTGTCTGCAGATCTGTCAATTTCATCAATACTATTGATAGTAGCATCTATATTCTCACTTCCTATTTCTGTTTTTTGACTAGACTCTTCAGCAAAACTGGTTACTTCTTGAGCACTAGCAGAAATTTCTTGAATACTAGCAGACATATTCTGGATTAAATCTTGTGTTGTATCAATTGTGGCATTGCCTTCTTCGGCGGAAGCCGATAATTCTTCACTATTTGCTGAAATATATTCAGCTTTATTAGAAATATTATTTACTATATCTTGCATGGAAGTAGTTATTTGATTAAAATTATCTGCTAAATTACCGATTTCATCATTTCTAGATGTTAACTCTTCTCCGAGAAGATCTCTAAAGTCACCAGCTGCCATCTTTTCACATTGTTTTGTAACGGTTTCAATCGGGTCGGTAAACTTCTTAGAAAATTTCCAAATTCCTATCCCCATCAAAATCAATAAAACAAAGGTCAATATAGTTACTATAAAAATTATTCTATAAACTTGTGTTCTTACATCATTTACATAAACACCAGTACCTAATATCCAATTCCAAGCTTCAAATCCTTCTACATAAGAAATCTTTGCTTCAGTTCTATCATCGTTATCATAATACTGCCAATCATACTTAACAAAACCACTGCCTTCTGTCTGAATAGTTTCAGCCATTTCCGTAAATAGCTTTACTCCATTTGGATCTTTGATATCTCCTATATATTCTCCATTTAATTCAGTTGCAAAAGGGTGCATAATCATTTTGGGTTTTGTATTTTGAATCCAAAAGTAATCTTTACCCTCAGAACCAAAAGTCATTCCAGCAATCGCCTCTTTAGCTCTTGTTTGAGCTTTCTCCCTACTTAATTTATCATTAACTTCTAAACTTCTATAATGCTGGATTACTCCTAGAGCTGACCTAACCATTTCTTGAACCTGATTTTTTTTCTCATCATAAATATTATTCCTGATTATAGGAATCACAAACAAATTGACAACTACTAATGCTATCAATATAGATAATACCCCTGCTAGGATAAGTTTCGTCTTCATACTATCAAAATTAAGATTCACTTATTAGCATCTCCCTTTTAATGTTAATGTTTTTTTCAACAGCCTAAATAAAAGATAGTCAGTAAGGAGTAGTTGCCAATTTGTCATTATTATCTTTTTTGATTTTTAAACTCTACAGTTCTTTTCTCATCACTATTTACTTTTTACTGTCCTTCTGTTTCTCTTTTCGCTCACAGCTCACGACTCACGACTCATGTCTCACAGCTCTTCACTGCTTTTTTACTCTTTACTAATTACTGTCCTTCTGCTCTTCTACTTTTTCTTTTCACCCATTACTGTTTTTCTGCTTTTTCTTCAGCTGACCACTGATAGTTGACAGCTGATAGCTTATTTGTCGCTCACGCCTCATACCTCACAGCACATACCTGTCTTTCTTTTTCTCAGCACTACTTACTGCTCTTCTTCTTTTAATCTCAAATATTTATTATAAGCCTTTTTGATCGTTAAAAAATCTTTCCAAACTGGGGCTTTCTTTCTCTCATCCCTTAATAAAGCTGCTGGATGAAAGGTGGGCAAAAAATATCTACCTTCTCTCTCGATCCATCCCCCCCTTATTTCAGTAATCTTCCCCCCTGGATCTAATAAACCTCTTAAAGCAGTTGAACCTAAAGGAACGATAATAGCGGGATCTATGATCTTAATCTCTTGGGCCAAAATCCAAAGACAGGTCTTCATCTCTTGTATGCTAGGTTTTCTATTACCTGGTGGTCTACATTTAACAATATTGCTAATATAGACTTCTTCTTTATCAATTTCTGCTGCTGCTAAAATTTTATCTAACAGTTTTCCAGCCCGCCCCACAAAAGGCACTCCTTGTCTATCTTCATCTCTGCCTGGTCCTTCTCCGACAAACATTAACTCTGTCTCTTTATTGCCAGCACCAAAAACTACTTGCGTACAGTTTTCACGCAAACCACAGCGGCTACAATCTAAAGCTATATCTCTAAGTTCATCTAAAGAATTATATCTTTTCTCTGG
>JAWOFC010000130.1:0-5069 GCA_046482455.1 Halanaerobacter sp.
TTAGAGTACATAATGATAATGAACAGGTGGCTGATCAGCCACCTGTTCATTATCATTATGTACTCTAAAAATCCATCTTCATCTCTAAACGCTCTTCTTCTTTCTTAATTTCCCATAATTGGTCTAATCTAATCTCGGCAGCAATTTTAGTCGGTAGATTCACTTTAATATTATTAATACCTTCTTCAAAAGCTAGGTTAGAGGCATAGATTAATAGATCTTTAATTAAATCAGCCTTCTCTTCCTCTTCTTGCGGCAAATAAATATAGATTCCATTGCCATCTACTAATACTACTCCAGTAATATTACCTCGTCTAACACGATGCACATAAGGGCCTTGATAATCTAAAAAGTTACCTCCTGCGGCTTTAAAAGCCTTTTGCCAAATATAATTCTTAGCCCACGGACAGCCAACTACTATTTTAAAGTTATCCAATTCATCTTCAAAATCTAATTCCTCTACTTTTTCTACTCCTACTGCCTCTTTTTTTAGAATATCAACTGTTAATTCAGGATTCTCTTTAATCTCCTTTAAGCCTACTTTCTTATATAATCCTTTAGATTTATCAGGATTGGGCCAGGTAACATAGCTTTTATATCCTAAATTTTTCATTATAATAGCAGAAAATCTGACTAATTCAATTCCAAACTTCCTGCGGCGGTATTCATCATGAATCTCTAATCTAATTAAATAAACAGACTCTGATTTATCAAGTGGTAAAACCAATTCAATATGTCCAATTACTTCATCATCTAAAATAGCCACAAACATTTTCCCATTAGCCTCTTTAACTAGCTCATATCTAAACTTACTTGTCTCTTTATCAGTCCACCATGATTTAGGAGTTGAATCTTGATACATATCATAAATTTTGACAGCATCTTGCTCTGTAGCTTCACGCAACAAGACCCGTCCTTCGTTTGAATAAACAAATTGCTCCATAACCATCACCTCTTACAGATTAAAATTAACAAATATGTAGCTTCTTTCTTATATTCTTATTTCTATAAAAAATTCTTTTATCCTTTATTTATTATAAAATTTAACCCCTTCTAAAATATTAAATATTCAAAATATCAATGGTAGACTCATAATTATATTATATACATTTTAATATGATAATATACATTTATCTTAAAAAACATGATTTGTTAAAATTATAAAGTCCCAAGCCAGATGACTTGGGACTTAGTCTCAATAAATTAAGTACTTATTTAAATGCTACGCGTCAGCTTGTTCTTCTTCTTGGTCTTGTAGAGCAGAACTGATAACTTGGTTAACAGTCTCCATAACTTTATTAAACTCCTGTTGAGCTTCCATAAAGTCTTTAACCTTTGCATTCTCCTGCATTTCAGCTTGTAGACTCTGCATTTCCTGCTGTAGGTCTTGCCCTGGCTGCTGACCATTCATCTGCGCCATCTGGGCTCTTTGCTGCTGTGCCTGATACTGTTGAAGAAGTTCCTGAGCATCCTCATCATTCTGCATAGTCTCTTCTTTTGTTTTTAACTCTTCATATTCACTAGAATTAACAATTTCTTCAGCTAATTCTTCTGCTTTCTCCATAATTGACATAAATTAAAGTCCCCTTTCTTGGTTTCCTTCTTATCATTCGACTAATTCACCGAACAAAGTCCAACTCTGTGCTTTCTTAATCATAACATCAACTATCTCTCCTGTCAAATTTTTATCTCCTGCAAAGATAACTATCTTATGACCTGGACTCCGACCTGCTAACTTAGTCTTATCTTTTTTACTCGGACCATCTACCAATACTTCAACAGTTTCACCGACTAATTCTTTATTCTTTTGAGCACTAATCTCACTCTGTAAATCCATTAAATACTGTAGTCGTTCTTTCTTTATTTCTTCTGGAACCTGATCTTCCTTTTTTGCTGCTGGTGTTCCACTGCGTTTAGAATAATTAAACATATAAGCCATATCAAACTCTATTTCTTTATATAGTTCAATTGTTTTTTGAAAATCCTCTTCCGTCTCGCCGGGAAAACCAACAATAGTATCAGTACTAATTGCTGCTTGAGGATTCTTAGCCCTAATCTTATTCACTAATTTTATATACTCTTCTCTAGTATAGCCGCGGTTCATCTCCTTTAAAACTTTATTACTACCTGCCTGCACTGGCAGATGAAACTGCTCACAGACTTTATCTAAGTTACTAATTGTAGTAATTAATTTATCAGTAAAATCACGCGGATGAGGTGTCATATAGCGAATTCGTTTTAAACCTTCAATTTCATTAACCCTATCTAATAAGTCTGCAAAATCAATCTCCATCTTTAAATCTTGACCATAAGAGTTAACATTTTGACCTAAGAGCATTACTTCTTTGACTCCATCTGCTGCTAATTCCTTTATCTCTTCAACTATATTCTCAGCTGGTCTACTTCTTTCTTGCCCTCGTACATAGGGTACAATACAATAACTACAGTAATTATCACAGCCATAAATAATTGTTACCTTTGCTTTATACTCTTCAGTTCTTTCAACTGGCATATCGGAAATTAATTCTTTTGATTCATCCCAGACTTCTACTAAGGGACTATTATCCTGTTTAGCCTCATCTAATAATCTAGAAAACTCATGTAGATTATGAGTTCCAAAAACTAAATCTACATGGTCATACTTCTCTTTAATCTCTTCTACAACATGATCTTCTTGCATCATACAGCCGCAGACTCCAATTAATAATTCAGGATTTTCTCTCTTTAACTGCTTTAACTGTCCTAACTTTCCAAATACTTTTAATTCAGCATTCTCGCGCACACAACATGTATTTAAGATAATAATATCTGCTTCTTCTATTTCATCTACCCCTTGATAATCTTTATCTTCTAATACACCAGCTATCTTTTCCGAGTCATTCTCATTCATTTGACAGCCGTAAGTACGAATATAATAATTTTTTCCCATTGCAAAATCGCTCCTTTTCTTAAAAACAGAGTTATCTTTAGATAGCATTATAACATAGAAACTTTAGATTGCAAAAGCGCTCAATAAAAAATCTAGCCCTCAATTTATAGATAAGGACTAGACTACTATACTCTATTAAATTAATTTAGTCTCTAATGGGATAGCTCCAATCATTTCCACTATTGTTATCCCAATTGTTTGCAGAATCTTTAAAACAGAAATTAAACTCATCTGCATCTTCAACTTTTATCTCTGCAGTCCATTTTCCATCTTCATATCTCATCTCTACATCACGAACCTTATCCCAAGAATCACCGTGACCCATTCCTTGATGCAAATAGACTTGACTAGCTCCACTTTCAGAAAGCAATCCATTATAATCAACCCTTACTCTATCACCTGGATTAATCTCCTCTGGCTCTATTTTAACTTCTGATCTATGCATACTTTGCCCCCTTTTTAAATAATATCAACTATCTTTAGCTGATATTTTCGATTACATATCATATAGTGTACAAGGGACTTTGCTTTTATTAGTAGCAATTTATGCCAAATCAAAGGTAAATTCTTCTCCTTCATAATCAACTACTACTTGGTCTCCTTCATTGATTGAACCATCTAATAGTTCCATAGCTAATTCATCTTTAATATATTTCTGAATTACTCTCTGCAGCGGTCGGGCACCATAAGTTGGATCATATCCTAAAGTACGAATTTCTTCTCTAGCATCGCCAGTCAATTCAATCTCTAAATCCTGCTCGGCTAATTTCTCTTCCAAATAACCTAGCTGGATCTCTATAATTTTATCTAAATCATCTTTAGATAAGGAATGGAAGATAATCTGTTCATCAATCCGGTTAATAAATTCTGGTCTAAAATTAGACTTAACCTCTTCTTGAACTTTAGCTCTCATCTCATCTTCATCTTCAATATCTTGAATATACCCTGAACCAATATTAGAAGTCATAATAATCACTGTATTCCTAAAGTCAACTTTTCGACCTTGGCTATCTGTTAAAATACCATCATCTAAGATCTGCAATAAGATATTAAAGACATCCGGATGTGCTTTTTCAATCTCATCTAATAAGATCACAGAATACGGCTTTCTTCTTATCTTTTCAGTTAATTGACCACCTTCTTCAAATCCAACATATCCCGGCGGAGAACCAATTAATTTAGCTACGGCATGACGTTCCATATATTCAGACATATCTAAACGAACTAAAGAACTCTCATCATCAAATAAAGTAGCTGCTAAAGTTTTAGCTAACTCTGTCTTACCAACCCCTGTAGGTCCCATAAAGAGAAATGAACCAAGCGGCCTTTCTTCATCTTGTAATCCAGTTCTAGAGCGCCTAATTGCATTACTAACTGCTTTAATAGCATCATTTTGACCTACTACGCGTTTAGAGATCTCTTCTTCTAAATGCACTAACTTCTCTTTTTCACCTTCCATAACCTTAGTAACTGGAATATCAGTCCAAGAAGAGACTATCTTAGCAATATCTTCTTCTGTTACTTCCTCGCGTAATAGATCATTCTCTGCTTCTAGTTCTTCAACTTTTTGATTTGCCTCTTTTAGTTCCTGCTGTAGTTCATGCAGCTTACCATGTCTTAACCGGGCTGCCTTCTCATAATTTGCCTCTCTTTCGGCAGCATCAGCAGCAAGTTTGGTCTCTTCTATCTCTTCTTTTAAGTCTTGAATTTCTTGAATAACTCCCTTTTCAGCTTCCCATTCTGCCTTTAAAGGATCTAATTCTTCTCTAATATCGGCTATTCTTTGGTTGATATCTTCTAACCTTTCATCTGCATTCTCTCCTGCTTCATTCTTTAAAGCCTCTTTCTCAATCTCTAAACGACTTAGTTCGCGATTCAATTCATCAATTTCAATCGGCATTGAATCGATCTCAATCTTTAGCTTAGAAGCAGCTTCATCAACTAAATCAATAGCTTTATCGGGCAAGAATCTATCTGTTAAATATCTATCTGATAGTTCTGCTGCTGCAACTAGAGCATTATCTTGAATCTTAACTCCATGGTGAATCTCATACTTCTCTTTCAAACCGCGTAAAATTGAGACTGTATCATTAATACTCGGCTCTTCCACTAGGACAGGCTGGAATCTACGCTCTAGGGC
>JAWOFC010000155.1:0-4499 GCA_046482455.1 Halanaerobacter sp.
CCTTTAGATCAAAATCAACTCCCAAACATTCCTCTAAAATTGTTAGGGCATAAACTAAGAAAGCACTATCTTTTCCACCCGAAAAACCGACTAAAATTTTATCGCCGTTTTCTATTAGCTCAAATTCCCCAATTGCTCTAGCAATTCTGCGATTATAGTATTTAGGTAATGAGTAGTTCATTATTTTTACCTCCTAGAGATCAGCTAAAACTCTCCACAGTTCATCTTCAGGAATTGAATTGAGCTCCCTACTCTCTCCTTGATTGTTTATTACCTTATCCTGTTTAGTGATTGTACCTATTTTAGTACTTTTAATATTCTTTCTTTCCAATTCAGTCATTAATTCACCGCTTCTTGGAGTAGTTAAGATCATCATTCCTGAACCAATTAAATGATAAGGATTAATCTCTAAAGCTTGAGCAATAGACTCAGTACTGTGATGCAGTGGTACCTTTTCTGCATAGATTTCAAATCCTACTTCGGCTGCATCGGTTAACTCATAAAGGGCACCATAAAGACCACCTTCTGTTACATCATGCATAGCATTAACCCCTAGTTTAGCTCCAATCATCCCTTCTGGAATTACACTAATATTTTGGGCCAAATCCTGGGCTGCTTGCAAATCAGCTTTACTAACCCCTAATTGAGCCAATTTTTCAGCAAAATCACTTGCTAAAATAGAAGTACCTTCCAATCCAGTCCACTTAGTAATTACTATATCATCACCAACAGCTGCATCAGAAGAGGTCACAAATTTATCCTTAGTCGTCTTACCAAGTGCTGTACAAGAGACTAAAGGCTGCTTTACAATATCAGTAACTTCTGTATGTCCTCCTAGCACATCTATTCCCAAATCTTGTGCTGCATCATTAATATCTTTAACAATTGCTACTATCTCTTCTTGTTTAGTCTCAGGCGGAACTAATAGAGCCTGTTGAATTCCAATTGGATGAGCTCCATTTGCGGCAATATCATTACAAGCCACATTAACAGCTAGACTACCCATCCCCTCCTGCACACCAGTAATTGGATCAGTCGACATCACTGCTACAAATTCACCAAAATCAATCACTGCTGAATCTTCCCCTGCCTTAGGTCCAACTAAGACATCAGGATTATTACTTGTAATTTGGTCTAAGACCAATCCCTTCAAATCATCAATTTTAATTTTTCCTGCTTTCACAATAACCACCCTTTTTAACTATCAAATTCCTAAAAAACTATTATTCATGCTGCACAATTTCTATAAAATCATCTACTAACTCAGGATCAAACTGAACTCCTGCTTTATCTTTTAACTCTATGATTGCCTCTTTTTGGCTTGTAAAATTATTATAACTCCTTTCATGAGTCATAATCTCATAAGCATCTACAATCGCTAATATACGCGCTAATAGAGGGATATCTGTTCCAGATAAGCCCTGCGGATAACCTGAACCATCCCACCATTCATGATGGGCAAGAGCAGCTTCAGCTACTGATGCTAACTTAGGTACTGCTTTTAATATATTATAACCTATCTCTGTATGCTCTTTAATAGTCTCCCACTCTTCTTCTGTTAATCTCCCAGATTTTTTCAAAATACTCTCTGGCACTGCTACTTTTCCTATATCATGTAATCTAGCTAATAACTCTATATCTTCTAACTTACTCTCTGACAGATTCATTTTTTCACCTAACCCTAAAGCTAATTCCTTTATCCGTATAATATGTTCTCCAGATTCATAAGTTTTATCTCGCAGCTTATCCTCAAGAGAAGAAATTAGATCATGGCGCACACTAGAACTCTCTTTTAATTTATTCTTATACATTCTATTATCTGCCTGCTTAAGTACTTTTTCTATATCTTCACCTTTTTTCTCTTTAGTAGCTGCTCCTAGAGCAATACTAAACTGCACTGGCTCTTTATTAGCTGCACAAACCTTTTTTACGCGCGAACAGATTTCTACTGCCGTTTCTTTATTAGTCTGCGACAGTAAAATTACAAATTCATCTCCTCCCCAACGTGTAACAATATCTTCTTCCCTAAACGACTTAGTCAAAATCTCAGCCGCCTTCTTTAGCAGTTGATCTCCCGTTTGATGACCAAAAGCATCATTAACAAGTTTCAAACCATTAACATCAGCCATAATAATACTTAATGGCAACTGCCGGACTGTGTCTAATCTCTTTAACTCCTCTTTAAAATAAGCTCGATTATATAAATCAGTCAAGCGGTCATGATAGTTAAGATAATTTATTTTTTCTTCTGCTTTCTTACGCTGCGTAATATCAAGTAAAATTAATAACTTGCTCTCTATTCCATCATAAACAACCTCCGACATTCTCAAATCAACCCAAGTTAACCTCTCATCTGACATTATACATCTGATTTCAAAAACGTCTGGTGTGGGCTCAGAATTCTCAATCTTAGTCCAATAACTCCGTAATTTCCCCCTATCCTGAGGATGAATCCAATCAAAGCAGTTACTCTTTATAACTTCTTCTTTATTACAACCGCTCATCTTCTCAAAACTAGGGTTGATATATACAATCTTCTCTTCTTGGACTACACAGATTCCTACTGGACTATTTTCTGCTAATCTATTATATCTCTGCTGAGCTTCAACAGAAAAATTTCTACTCTGCAATAAACTATTAATTCTAAGCCTTAACTCATATTTTTTAATAGGTGTTATAATCAATTCATCTATCAGATTACCTAAATAATTTTCAATCTTTCTTAGAGTACGTGAAGTTACTAAAACCACGGGCAGTAATACAGACAGTTCTTCTTTAATTGATTTAATTTTACTGCTGAACTCTTTTAATGCTTGTCCATCAGAAATAATTAAATCAAACTTATAATCTCTCAATTGATTATCTTGAGGAATTATAACTTCATATTCTTTTTTTAAAAATTTCTGCAGTAGAGACCTATTCTTCTTATGATTTAACAGCAGTAAAATTCTTTCCATCTTTACCTCCTTTTAATAAACTCAGGATTTCCTGTTAAAATCCCCCGTAGATTACTTAATGGTTCTCCTACTTTAATACCTGCAGGCGTAATTTCAAATTCACGCAGTGTTCGCTCAAAATCACTTAAGCGCTTCTTTAAAATACCAATAGCTTTTTTTAACTGCCCCTGCATCTCTATATAACGTAAGAAGAGAATATTATCTGCCATATAACTCACTTTAAAGTCTGTAACTTTAAAATCCCCTGTTATATTCTGCATTTCATTAATTAATAGTACAGAAACTCCTCTATTAGTTAAGTATTTAGCCAAAGAATGTAGATTTCTAATCATTTCTTCTTTCTTATTTTCTAAATGACCAAAAGAAAGCCGATATCCAGAAATACTATCAATCATTACAAATTTAATTTCTTTTTCTTTAACTTCTTGCTGTACTAATTGTGCAAACTCTTCTGGAGTATACTCTAAGGGATTAACTTCTTTAATAGTCAATAATCCCTCTTCTACTAAGTCATTTAGCGGCATATCAATTCCTAGACAGCGAGCCAATATAGTCCTAGCTCCTTCTTCAAAAGTATAGACCACTGAATGTTCCCCACGCTGAGCTGCTTCTTTTATAAACTGCAGTCCTAAAGTAGTCTTACCAACTCCACTTGGACCACTAATAATAGTTTCAGTCCCTTTCTCAATTCCTCCCTGCAGCAATTGATCAACTTCTGCAATTCCAGAAGAGAGAACCTCTTTATCAAAATCTTCCTCTTTATCTCTTAATTTTAGCTTCGGAAATACTTTTGCTCCTTGCTGGTCTAAAACTAGTGAATGTTTCCCACTCCTAAAATCAAAACCTCTAAACTTAGTAACTCTAATAAATCGCTTATTATTCTTTATTTCTAAATTAATTATTCCATCACTAATAAACTGTAGATCATCATCTGGTAGACTATTGCTTGCCTCTGAAGAAATCATTATAGTTGCTCCTTGCTGAATCGCAAATTTAACTAAAGATAAGACCTGCTTGCGAAACTGAAAAGAATCAGCTGCTAAGTAACGCAATTGAGTTAAAGAATCTATAAAAACTAATTCTGGTTGTAATTCTTCTACCCTGTCAACAATTGCATCTAATAGCGGCTTTTGTTCTACTTCACTAGCAGGAAAGATATCATAATTTTCTTCTTCAGTAATAAATTCAGACGAAGGACTTAAATCAAGAAAATTAATCCCAGATAAATCAAAATCTCGTCCCTGAGCATCCTCTTTTATTTTAGATACTTCTTCCACTAAAGAGATAAATAGAGTTTCTTTATTATTTTGACTCCCAGTAGAGAGAAAATGTAATCCTACTGTCGTCTTTCCAGTTCCAGGACCACCGCGTACCAAATAAGAACGTCGGGGTATAAAACCCCCGTATAGTACTTTATCTAAACCAGAAATACCTGTCGAAATCTTTTGCACCGTGCGCCCTCCTTTAAATCAATGGCTAATTGATAATTTAGAATGGATAATTAAAATTCAAAACCGTACAATCAAAAGAATAAAACCATCG
>JAWOFC010000243.1:0-2750 GCA_046482455.1 Halanaerobacter sp.
ATTTCAGAAACATATGTTATTGAAGGTAATGTAGATAATAGAGTAGGTAATATTGATTTTGATGGTAATGTAATTGTCAAAGGAGATGTGAAGGAAAACTTTAAGATTAGGGCAAGAGGGAAGATAGAAGTAGCTGGGAATGTTAATCAAGCTCTTTTAGAGGCAAATGATGGGATAATTGTGCACGGCAGTACAATTGGTAGTGAGCTAGTGACAGGGAAATTATCAGCCTTTTATAAAGATAGTTACTTCTATTTAAATAAGTTACGCAAGCTCTTTTCTAAGATGAAGCAGGCAGTTAAAGAGTTACAAAGGAATAGTTCTTTTAAGACAAGAGATCTGCAGGAAAACGGGGAAAGACAGATTTTGCAATTATTATTAGATACTAAATATCAAAAGATAGTTAAGTTATTAGAAGAGCTTTATAGATTAAGTGCAGAAGTTGATTTAGATAAAACAATGGATGAATTAAGGAAGTTAATTCATTTATTGAAATGTTCAATTAATAAGAAGGGCCTATGTAAAATGGATTATATAACAGAGTTTATTGAATTAGGAGCAAGAATAGATTCTGTCTATAACAGGTTAAGCAGATTTGACTTTGATGCTTCTGATGTAGTGGTCAATTACTTGCAAAATAGCAGAGTAGTTGCTAATGGAAAGATATTAGTAGAGGGTAAGGGGGTTTATAATTCTAAATTAAGAGCTAGTTCGCAAATTAGAGTGACAGGAGCGCAAGGCTTTGTAAGAGGGGGCAAGATAAAAGCCCAAGATGATATATTTATTAAAGAGTTAGGTAGTCCGGGAGGTAGTGAAGTTAGTGTTGCTGTACCGCAAGAACATAAGATTAAGTCTACTAAAATGAATATTAATACCTTATTAAAGATTGGAGGACAAAAGTATAGATTGCAAAAAGATTGGCATGAAGTATCTGCTGAGATTGATAAGCAGGGCAATCTTAATATTACTTAAGGGGGGATTAGATGGAACTTAATGTAGATTATAGAGATGAGATAGTGATTTTGCAGTTATCTGGTGAGTTGGATATGGCAACAGTTGAACCGCTAGTGAATAAGGTATTAGAGATAAAAGAAGAGTATCAGAAGATAATATTTGACTTTTCTGAAGTTGCCTTTGTTGATTCTACTGGAGTGGGTAATATAATAAAATTACTGCAGGATAATGATGATTTGGACTATGCGATTACTAACTTAAGAGAAGAGGTAGAAGAGATATTTACTATTTTAAATTTAGAGGAAATATTGGGAGCAGAAGTATTCATTGATTCTAACAGTCAAGCAATTGAATATTTAGAGAGTTAGAATTAAAAAGAGAAAAAATTCTTAAATAAGTCATCTAGATATGATAAAATCTATTTAATAAATTATTTTATCTATCAAACTAACTAAATTTTAGTAATTTTAGGAGGAATTGTTATGAAAATGAAGTTTAAATCTATCCAAGCCAAGGTTTTAATTAGTGTATTATTTATGTTGTTCATAATATTTTCTATAACAGTTGGAATAATAGTCTTTTCAGCTCAGGATATGGCAGTTAGTAAGTCTCTTGATTTAGCAATGGCTGAATCAAGAGAGTATGCACAGCTGATTGAAAATAGTCTGGAGCCGGGATTTAGTATACTTAGAGTCTTAGAAAGTAAGGAAGAGAGGGTAGAAGAGATTGCTAAAGAAGATCCAAACTGGATTAAGGAGATACTAGATAAGAATCTCTTTAATAATATTTGGATAAGCTATAGTGATAAAGATTTTAATAAGAGGTACCATGTAGAGAATAATCAACTGATAGAAAAAGAGATCGGTTATGATTATATTCGTGAGAACAAGTTTGATTCTGAGACAATTTTAGAACCATACACAAATCGTCAGGATATGAAAGTAACTGCCTTGATTATTCCTATAAAAGAGAGTGGTAAAGTTGTTGGTAATATAGGACTTGCTATTGATTTCAAAGAGCTGCAAAATATAATCGATGGATTTGATATTTTTGAAACAGGATTTGGTAGATTACTATCCAATGAGGGGAAAGTAGTAGCCCATCCTGATCCAGATCGCTTATGGGATGAGTCAGGAGACTTTAAAGGGGAAAAGGAAGAGAAGTATAGGTCGGTAGTGGCTAATGGAGAAGTATTTCATGATGATGCTTATTCTGCTTCTTTAGACCAGAATGTCTTCAAGAGTTTTGTTCCTGTTGAAATTGCTGAGACTAAAACACCATGGAGTTTTGGGACAGTTGTGCCTCAGTCTGAGATGTTTGCTGAAGTTAGTGCTATGAGAAATAAAGTAATAATTATTAGCATAGTATCCTTTATTATTTTGGCAGTCTTTATAACTGTTTTTACTAATAAGTTTGTTGCAACTATTAATCAGGTTAAAAATTATGCATTGAGTATGGCAGATGGTGATTTTGATATTGAGATAGATGATGAATTGATCAATACTGAAGATGAGTTAGGGGAACTAGCTGCTTCATTTAAAGAGATAAAGAAGAATTTAAGAGATCTAATTGTGCCAATTATGGATTCTACCCAAGACTTATCTGCCTATAGTGAAGAACTATCTGCTTCGGCTCAAGAAGGTAATGCTACAATTGATAGAACTCAAGGTCTGATTAGTGATATTTCAGCTAGTATTGAAGAGATTTCAGCTAGTGCGCAGGAAGTGACCAGTTTTGCAGAAGAATCTAGCTCTAAGACTGAAATAGGTAGTGAGAATATAGATGATACCTTAGAT
>JAWOFC010000245.1:0-8392 GCA_046482455.1 Halanaerobacter sp.
GGAGTCGGCGGTTGGTGCCGGGTGCCGGTGGCCGATGCCGGAGATGGAATGCGATGTGTCGGGCACGCGGCAGTAGGGGCTCGGGAGACTTAACCGAAGGTGTTGCGACCGATCGGCTCTCCGATATAGATGTTGATTGCATAATCATCACCATCTAAGTTATTATTTAAATTAATCTCAATATCATCTACAGTTGCAGTAATGTCGGTACCATCTAAAACAATTTCAGAATCAAATGCAATCATTCTATCTTCTGTTATCTCATTTATATAATCATAATCAGTTGAAACTGTGCTACCATCTATTCTTTCTCCCTCTAATCCCATAGTACTCATAGAAGCTGTAATATAAGATTTTTGTTGTGCACTAATAGATAGGGAATCTCCTCGGACTCCTCTAAACTCTTTATACATATTTTCATCAGTGAAATCAATTAAGCCTGTACCCCACTCACTTAATACATTTTCTGGTCTAAATAAATGTTCAGTAATTGTATCATTAGTAACTGTTGTTCCGTCCGCAGTAGCATAATCATTTGTTAATTCTGTATCTATAGTAATTGTATTTGTTTTAGGTTCTATACTATCAATAGCAACTGTTTCATCATTAGTCCCATCATCTACAGTAATATCTGTACCTTCTTGCATTCCAGCTAAACTTGTAACCACAATTTCAGTAGCACCAGAAGTTACATCTTCTTCTAAGTCAGTGGTTACATTATCTTGTGATTCTTCCTGAAATCCAGATAAAAGTAAGAAAATAGGTAATTGATCAACTGTTAACTCTACCTCAAAATCTCCATCTGGATAAATACTAGTTGTATCCGCATCTTCTTTAAATCTAAACCCTGTAAATGCTTCGCTTTCTACTGTGTCAATTGCATTTTCCATACTGGCAGAAGTTGGCAGTAACTCCACAACTTCCGTAGCTAAAGTTTCTTTATCTGGCTGTAGTCCTAAATAAGCTTTAACATTATTTCCAATAGCCATATTAATGACCTCCTTTAATTATCTTGGTTGTAACCCTTCAATCTTTATCTGAGCAATAAATTCAGCATTATCTTCTGTACCTCTATCCTTTAAATCAGCTTCAATTAATAGGGAGAAAACTCTAGAATTTAAGTCCCCTGATTCTCTTAATAATTCTATAATGTTTTCCACTTTATCTATAAAATCATACTGGTTTTCATTAACTTCTGCTTTTTCAATATAAAATAATGAAATTCCAAAACCTCTGTCTTTACGCTGACTTCTCAATTGTTCTCCACTTTCTCCTAAATTTTCAACTTGATAACAAATTGCAGGATAATCTTCGGGAATAAATAAATTTAATCTGGTTCTATTCGAGTGATTTATGGTATAATTATTGTTTATAATAGACTCAATATTATCTACAATATCATTTATAGTATCAGACATCAGTCGTCCACCTCACTTGGATTTCCACAATTTGCTCAAAAGCGTTTAATTCAGACTTATACTCAGGTTTCTCAGGAGAATTTGTATATCTGCAATCATAAATCTTTAATTCAGAGGTACTGAAATCAGCTCTATTCATTAATTGAGCCACATCTTCAGCTAGTTCTAATACATCTAAGTCAGCTTTAACCTTTTCATCTCCATGACAAAAGCAATTTAAGAAAAATAAGGTCTCTTTTCTCTTGGCCCTATCTTTATAGTTCATACTAGTACCAAATTCAATAGAGACTCCAAATTTATCTATTTCAGGAATTTCTTCATCCTCTCGTGATTTTCTTACCACAGTATCTAATTGTGGTAAATTATCTAATAAATATGACCTTATTCCAGCCATTAATTTTTTCAAAGTATCACCCGCTTCCAAATAACTGACTTGAGCCAATTACGGAGCCAGCTTGTGTATAAAATAAATTAACTATTTGTGGGTATGCTCTTGTAAAAGCTATTCTAGCAAACTTATAAGCTCTGTGGTTAACTGTGCCAAATTCTAAATAATAAGCATAATATGGTACCACTGCTGTAGTTCCTATATTATCCCAGTAACCATTAAGAGCTTCACTTACCATCTTATAAATAGTACCCTTCATATACCCTGTATCTATTAAACCTTGATTTTCAATCTCTCTATGTAATTCAGTTTCAAAGATTTCCACAGCTTGATAAGTAATATCCCTTAAAACATTATCAAGACTCTGCTCTAGAGCTTCTGCTTGAGCAGCTATTTTATTAGGATTAGTAAAGTCTAAATTTATTTCAAACATCATATCAGAATTTAAGGCCATATTATCACAACCTCTCAACTTCAATACGGAGCCAATTTCTAAAACTAATCGGCCTATTCAATACTTTAAATTTTCTATCTTCTTCTAATATGATTTCATCTCCTGATTTTATTTCAATACTATTTTCACCAACAATAATAGCGTCCCCAGTCACATTAAATCCTTGCCCTGAATCATCTTTTTCAGGAGAATTAAATCTCACAGAACATAGATAATTATTTGAGATTATATTATCTTGTGGATTAGTAGGGGAAGAATCCCAGCTATTTTGGTCGATAGTATCATCATCAGATTGTCTTTTCACAGTCGCAGTTTCTTCCCACATATCTTCCCCTCCTAACTAAATAATTTATAAATAGGAGTATTATTACCACTAGCTTTTTTAGCAATTCGGGAGTATTCTTTTCCATATTTTGTGGTAGATAATACATTTTCTTTGGTATCATCATCAGAGTAAGAAACAGATAAATTCAACTTATCCTCACGTGTCGGTCTTCTGACATCTAAAGTAGCTAAGTGTGCAGTCAAGTATCTATGTGCCTTTTCCCCATATTCAGAGTCCATAATATCATCTGGGATCTCTAATTCAGCATCCTCCATATATAATTCAATCTGAGAATCTTCTAATTCATCTAAATGACTAGCAATATTTCTCACATTATCCACATTTGTACTACTCATCTTTAACACCTTCTAACTTTTCTTCAAGAGGATTTAATAAGGTTGTTCTGTCCTTGCCCTCCTTTTCTTTACTAATAAAGTATTTTAATTTATCTACATCTTTAGTAGTAGCTAAAACTTCATCAATAAAATCATTAACACTAAAATCACTAGGATTAGGAAGTTCTTCTTTTTCTTCTTCGTCTAGTAATCCAAGTTCTTGTTTTAACTTACCTTCTACAGTTTCCTCGGGATTATCCGTACTTTTAGAAGGTTCTTCATCTACACCACTAACTGTGGCTTCAATTTCTTCTTTTTCAATTTCTGAAACTTCAATTAGATCACTTGCTAATTCCTTTTTAACTGTTGGATGTTCAAGGTTAGCTTCCCATTCATCCTTTCTTACCCGATTTTTACCAGGGGTTAAAGTTACACCCCTGTGTGGTAAAAACCGGAAGGTTTTAGTATTATTTGTAATCATTACTTCTTCCATTAGTATTACCTCCCGTTATTTATAAATTATAAAGATTTAATTCTTAATAGAGCTTGTGGGTATCTGATAATAAGTCCACCGAATCTTTCCTCTAGATTAACCTGAATATCTCCATTACTTAATTTTACAGGCTCATCTCTAGTAATATCCATTGGTAGAACCATCTCGATATTTTCTCGTCTATTATCAATAATCATACCAATATCAGAGCTATCATCTGGGTCAGCACCTGATAATTCATTGACTTCTACAATATCTTCAAACCAATTTGTATCGTTTTCTAGATAACTCATTACAGTTTGTGCATTGTATTGATTTAATGGTTTATCCAATTCACCATATTTTGATGGTGCTAAAGCTAATATTTGAGCTTCAAAACCATCTAGGTCATTCATTTTACCTTTAGCTTTTCTAATGTCTTTAACAATTTCCATACCAGTTTTGTCTTCCCAACTTGTACTTGTCTCATCTTCGTTTTGCTCTACTGTGTATGTAAGCATACCTGTAGCATTTACTGCACCTTCAATATCACGTGCTTCATTACCTAAGAAAGTAACAGTATTTTCTTTTTCAGATACTACTCTACGAGCAGTTCCTGCTTTAACTGTATCAATTGCTCTCCCAGCTTCTTGAGCAGCTCTAGCTTCTTGTTTACCAATTTTAAAACCAGATTCAATAGTAACAATACCATGATCTGTGCGTTCTAAATTAGCATCTACTAATGGAATATCATCTGCACCATTAGCTGTAACTTTAGCTTCACCCATTTCTTCTAATTTATCATAAGAAACCGTTTCAGCACCTGCACTAATATCTGTTTTAACATAAAAAATATCTCTTGCTTTAAGCTCAGAATGTCCTTTCTGGTAAATCTCTTCATCCAATACATTTAAATCTTCTTCTCGTAGCAAAGAATCTCGTCTTAATGCTCCATCTTTTAAATTTCTCATATTATGTCCTCCTTTAATTTTTTATTATTTAATTACGCTAACTGTACTTCTTCTACATTAGCTGGGCCATTAACTTCTAATTTAACTACTTCTCCAGCAGCAGCATCAGATTTAAATTCAGCATTTTTAATGTTTAAAGCATAATCTCCTGTAGAACCTCCACCATCTTTTTCTACGTCAAAGTCTCCACTAGGCATCAAAGCAACATTGTCACCTTTTTCCACACCATCAGAATCTTCATCAACTACTACCCACACAATACCTTTTCTAAGTGTGGACACATCCTCCCCAGCATCATATTGTTCATCATCATGTCCTGGTTTAGTGGATTCTAAGGCAATACCTGCAAATTCTTGTTCTGTAGTACCATCAAAATCAGCAACTCCAACACCTTGATACATTAAACCTTTACCATAGTTTACAACTTCATCAGCAACATTAGAATCAATATTACGTGCTCTACTCTCAGCAATTGTTCCAGGATTAAAATTAGTTGTTACTGCCATAATATATTCCTCCCTTGGAATGATTTAAAATTAGTTATTCTTTAATCTCGCTTTTTTAGCATCTTCAAAACTATTTTTCTTAGCTTTAGAATCTTTATCTCCAGATTGGTCAATAACAAAAGAACTAGTTTGAGTTTTATCTAATGCTTTTTTAGCACTCTCAAAATAAGCATCAATCCAATCTTGATTTTTGTCCTCACCATCAAAATCCTCATCAAATTGAGCAATTACTGCTAATTTCATATCTTCTTTAGTATCAGTAGGCTCAATAACATCCTGTGGTACATAATCAATAACTTCAGCATACAACTCTAATTTTTCTTCCATTAACTCATCTGCATCAGGTTGTTCTTCTAAATCTTGCTTTAACTCTTGAATAGTACCCTCAGCATTCTCTAATTCTTTTTTCTTAGCAGTCAAATCAGCATCTAAAGTATTCTTTTCTTTCTGTAAATCCTCAACTTGACTTTGAAGACTATCCAACTTTTCTTGTGCTTCTTCCTCATTCAATTCTTTTCCATCAAATTTAATAGTCATAATTGAATCCTCCTTGTTAGTTTCTTTTTCTGTAACTGGATTACTGTCTAATTTAGCAGTTTTTAAATTATTAAAGGTTTCTACTTTATCAATGAAACCTAAATCTAAAGCTTCTTCTCCAGTTAACCATGTCTCGTTATCCATCATATCAACTAATTCGTCTTCTTCTAAATTAGTTTTTTCCTGATAAGTGGCGATAGCAGTCTTAGTAATTTTATCTAATAATTCAGCTTCTTGTCTCATTTCTTCAGCATTACCCCAAACTCCACTCATAGGCTGATGAATCATTAACATAGCATTTTTTGGCATATAAACATTATCTCCAGCCATTGCTATTACACTTGCTATAGAAGCTGCTAACCCATCAATATATACATTAACTATAGCATCATGCCTTTTTAGCAAAGTATTAATAGTTTGACCAGAAAAAACGGAACCTCCTGGACTGTTAATGTATAAATTAATTTCATTAACATCCTCCAAAGCTTCCATTTCTTTTCGGAAAGAAGTTGCAGATACTTCTTCCTCCCATAACTTTAAATTTACTATTTGTCCATAAATTCTTAATTCCCCAACATTATCTTCTGAGTCTTTTCTAATTTCCCAAAATTTCTTTTCATCTAAATTTTTAGATTCCTGGTTTTTATAACCATTAATATTCATAACTGGTTGTGCTGAGTTAGGTTGCATAACACTTAAATTAGGATTACTATCTAATCTAGCTTTAACCTCACTGCCAGCTCGTCCTTCTTTAGTAAAAGCAATATGATTAATTTTAATATTTTTCTGAATTGCATCATACTCTGTGCCATTAAATGTACCTTCTTCTTCTTCAATGTCACATTCAAATCCAATTGAAATTTCCTGTCTTTCTCCTGATTTTATTTCTTCAATTAAAGTTTCATCAAAAACAGTAGTAGATACTACTAAAAATTCATCATTTTCTTTTACTACATTAGTATGTGTCATACCCTTCATATGTTCTTTATAGTTAGAAGTATCCACAGGAAATTCAGTAGGATGCTCTCTTGTTGCGGGGACACCTTTAGCACTTTCAATAGTATCTTCATCAAATACATGCTCAGGTAATTTTGCTTCCTTTACTAATTCCCCATCACTATTTAAGTAATCCATAACTCCAGTTTTAGTGATTACACATTCAATAGTTAAAAAACCATAATCACTTTCTTGGGAATCAAGAATAGTCGCTTTATCAAACCGACTAACCCTCATTTAATCACCTCCTTCATCTGGTGACTCCTCTGTAGCATAATCATAACCACAAGAGGGGCACACAGGTTTTGGCTCATTAGCTACAAACTCTTTACCACAATAAGAGCAGGTAAATTCAAATCTTACGTGACTCAAGGTTTAGACCTCCTTTTATGCTCTACACATTATTATACTATAAATGGAAGAAAATGTAAATACCCTAATATCTATATAGAGAATTAGGTTACACTATCCATATTTTCAGCAATATACTGGTTCATAATTTTTAATTCATCATCACTAAATTCATTATCCACATCAAAATCTAAAGAATCTCCTAATTGTTCTGTGGATAAAGAATCATCCTTGAACCTTTTACTTTTCACTTCTTCTGGGTCTAATACTTTAGTTTGTAAATAAATTTGGTCAATCTCTGCCATTCTTTTTCTTATTTTGGCATCAGTTTCTTTATCTAATCTCCACAAGGAATTAAAGTCAATTTCAAACTTTGTATCATTTGGAATATCATTATCACTGGATGCAACTATATATTCTACTATTTTACGTACTTTTGGTTTTAAAAAGTTTTCCTGCATAGCAGCAATACGCATATAATAATTTACACTATCATATTGACCACCAGTAATGGTACCTTGTTGTTGACCCATTAAGTGTGCTTTAGGTATTCTAGCACATCCTGCAAGATATTCCCACACAAACTTAACTAAATCATGTAAGTTAGGTAAGTCACCGCCAGGCCCTTCGTGTGTCAATTCATCATCTTCTCCAATAACTGCTGTAGTAGAAGTATTAAATTCACCTTCAAAAAATTCATTCAATGATTTCCACTCATCTAAATCACTTACATCTACTCCAGCACTTTTAAATACTTTAAAAGTAGCTGCATAAGCAATTTGTCCTAATGACCATGCAGTTGAGTCTAGAATTGTTAATGCATCATAAACTGATTGAAGAATTGGTATACCCCAATCTTCAGTTTCCACAGAACGTGTTTGTAAATGTAAAATTCTACTAGGATGTACTATTTGTGTAGTTTTGTCACTACCAGAATTTCCCCGTCCAATATCAATTTCAAATTCTTTAAATTCTTGGAAAGTAGGACTCAGTGGGTTTAAATCTTTTTCTGCATCTTCTACAAAATCACGAGAAAAAGCCTGTAAAAAATTAACTTTCTTTATTTTATCTTTACTTACTTCTGTGGACGGGTTACCAGAATCTTCGACTCCAATATTTATAAAACCATCCCCTGACAATCTTTCGTAAGCAATAAAATCTCTTAATGTTTTTTGTATTTTTAATCGGTTTAATTCATTTTTTATTGATTTCTCAATTTTTCCATCTTCATCATTTTCCACAGGTACAGAAAAACCTTCTCTTGTAGCATCTTGAGCAGGTATATCAATAACATTCTGTGCCATTCTTTTATTCTTATAAATTCTCACCATTTCATCATATGTTAACTCATTGTCACTTACTTGACGCTGTTGGCTTAAAACATCACCATCTTTACCTTTTGTGGAGTTTGTGTTAGCACTTTCAAAAAAGTCCTTTCTAATAGCATCACTATCTCCACGTACTGAATTAACTGTGGATTCCATTTATTATCAAACCTCCCTTTCTATCCATAAAGCTTTATACCTAATATTAACTGCTGAATCACTATTATTTATAAATTTTATTGCTAGATAAGAATTTAATTTTGGTTTATATGACTGTTTAATAAAATCGTCTTTATTATCCTTTTTATCAGCGA
>JAWOFC010000158.1:0-4965 GCA_046482455.1 Halanaerobacter sp.
AAGTTTATGAAGCGGAAGAACTAATGTCTCGTTATCATATTTCAGGAGTTCCGATTGTGGATGATAATATGACTTTAGTAGGGATTTTAACTAATCGTGATTTAATATTTGAACAAGATTACGAACAAGAGATTAGTAATATAATGACTTCTGAAAAATTGATTACTGGTTCTGTAGGAACTACTCTAGAAGAAGCTAAAGAAATTTTACAAGAGCATAAGATTGAGAAGTTACCGTTGGTTGATGAAGATAATAAATTAAAAGGCTTAATTACTATTAAAGATATTGAAAAAGCAGAAGAATATCCTGATGCTGCTAAGGATGAGCAGGGAAGATTATTAGTTGGAGCAGCTGTAGGGGTGGGAGATAAGAGCTGGGAGCGAATTGAAGCTTTAGTAGAATCAGAGGTAGATGTTTTAGTGATTGATACAGCTCATGGTCATTCCCAGAAAGTTCTTGACACTGTTAGTGAAGTAAAGGAGACCTATCCAGACTTAGAGATTGTGGCTGGTAATGTGGCTACAGGGGAGGCTACTAAAGCCTTGATTGAAGCAGGTGCAGATGCTGTTAAAGTTGGAGTTGGCCCTGGTTCTATCTGTACTACTCGTGTGGTCGCAGGTGTAGGAGTGCCGCAAATAACTGCTGTTTATGACTGTGCGCAGGCTGCTGGAGAGTATGATGTGCCAGTTATTGCTGATGGCGGCATTAAGTATTCAGGAGATATTGTTAAGGCTATTGCTGCAGGAGCTAATACAGTGATGTTAGGTAGTCTATTAGCGGGAACTGAAGAGGCGCCAGGTGAGAAGGTTATCTATAAAGGACGAAGTTATAAGGTCTATCGTGGGATGGGCTCTGTAGGAGCCATGGAAGAAGGAAGTAAGGATCGTTACTTCCAAGAGGAACAACAAAAGCAGAAATTAGTACCTGAAGGTATTGAAGGGCGAGTAGCCTATAAAGGTGAGTTATCTGATACTTTATATCAGTTAGTAGGAGGGCTTAGGTCAGGTATGGGCTATGGCGGCACAGAGAATATAGAAGAGCTAAGAACTGAAGGTGAATTAGTACGCATTACTAGTGCAGGATTAAAAGAGAGTCATCCTCATGATGTGAGTATTACTAAAGAGTCTCCTAATTATAGTGTAGATAATTAAATTCAAATGAAATTTGGCCCTCGTAATGAGGGCTTTTTTATTATTAGAGAACTGCGTATCATGAGTGAATGATTTTAATCTTTTAGCTGAAAAATGATATTCATACTCGTTTAATAAAGGATTTTTTTATTTCTATCCAGAAGAACAACAATAAGATTATAAAAATTTGGAGGCAGATTTATGGACGGTAAGTTTATTACTTTAGAAGGTGTCGAGGGATCAGGGAAGTCAACACAAGTGAAATTGCTTAGAAATCATTTGCAGAGCTTAGGATATGAAGTTATAATAACCTATGAGCCAGGAGATACAGAGATTGGGCAAAAAATTAGAGAGATATTATTAGACCCTCAGCATAATAAATTGGTAGCTAAGGCGGAGTTGATGCTTTATCTGGCTGATCGTGCTCAGCATGTACAAGAAGTTATAGTCCCTAATTTAGCTAAGGGGAAGGTTGTAATCAGTGATAGATATATTGATGCTACTTGGGCTTATCAAGGATTTGCGCGAGAGCTTGATAGTACGGAAGTAAAGAAATTAAATAGTATAGCTACAGATGATCTAGTACCTGATCTAACTCTTTTATTGGACTTAGACCCGGTTTTATCACTGCAGAGGGCCAAAGAAAAGACGGCTGAGGTTAATCAATCTGGTGACCGCATTGAAGCAGAGAAGATTGAGTTTCATCAACAAGTTAGGAAGGGTTATTTGGAATTGGCTCAAGCAGAGGAGCGGATAGAGATTGTTGATGGAGACCAAAGCCAAGAAGGAGTATTTGGGCAAATAAAAGAAATTTTAAGGGAGAGGATAGTATGCCCAGAATAAAAGTCGATAATAAACCGCAAAATAAAGTAAATACTAAAGTTAGTAGTTCAGAAGAGTCTGCGAAGTCTGCATCGGCTGAGAAGTCTTTTTTAAATGAGCTAAAAGAGGTTCATGGTGAGAAGATAAAAGCTAAGTTAGATGAACTATTATCTATGATTGATAAACAGGGAGATAAGTTAGCCGAGCATAGAACCTTTAGCGAGTTATTAAAGTATAAAAATATGGTTAAAAATTTTGTGGAAGAGGCAGTAGAGAAGATGTATCAAGTTAAAGATGATTATAGTCCAACCCAGGGTAAAGTACAGAGTATAGTTAAATCAATCGATACTTCTCTTGAAGATATAACTGAAATGATTGTTGAAGAGCAAGAGCCGCAGTTGGATATTTTAGATGAATTAGATGAAGTGCGCGGAATGTTAATTGATCTGTATAGATAGTAGAAAGGAGTTGCAAGATGTCTTTTGCCAATGTATTAGGTCAAGAAACAGTAGTTACTATCTTAAAGAATGCTTTAACTAAAGATAGATTGAGCCATGCTTATATTTTTACTGGTAAGCAAGGAGTGGGGAAGGGTAGAACAGCTTTTGAATTTGCTAAAGCAGCTAATTGTGAAGAAGTAGAGGATGATGCTTGTGATGAATGTCTTTCTTGTCGCAAAGCAATTAGTGATAATCATCCTGATATTAAAGAGATTAAGGCTCAAGGGAGTTCAATTAAGATTGATCAAATAAGAGAACTGCAGCAAGAGATTATGTATAAACCTTATGAAAGTAGGAAGAAAGTCTATATTATTCATCAAGTCGAAGATATGACGATTTCTGCTGCTAATTCTTTACTAAAGACTTTAGAAGAGCCCCCTTCTTATGCTATAATAATCCTGTTGACCAATAATTTAAATCAATTATTAGCCACTACTACATCTCGCTGTCAACTAGTGAGGTTTAAAAGAATTCCAGATCAATTAATTAAAGAGAATTTAATTGAGAATTATGATATATCATCAGCTAAGGGACAACTAATCTCTTCTTTAGCAGATGGGCGCTATGATTATGCCTGCAGGTTAATTGAGGATGAAGAGCAGCTAGAAAGAAGGAAAGAAGTAATTGATCTTTTAATTGATTTTCCTAAATTAGATAAAGTGGATTTGTTTGAGAAAGTACAGGATTTATTAGATTATAGGGATGAGATTAATGAGATCTTAGAAGTAATGCTTACTTGGTATCGGGATCTATTACTCCTTAACTTAAATCAAGAAGATAAAGTTATTAATGCTGATTATTTAGCTGCATTAAAGAAGAGTTTAGAGAAGTTTAAAGTAGAAGAGATTGAAAAGATAATAGAAGTTATTGAAAATAGTAATAAATTAATCAAAGGGTTTAATGTTAATTTGCAGCTTTCATTGGAGGTTATGATGCTGAAAGTGAAGCGTCTAAGGAGGTTTTAAAATAAAATGACTAATGTAATAGGAGTTAGATTTAAGCCAGTCCATAAAATATATTACTTTAAGCCGGCAGGTAAGAATTTAAATGCTGGTGATCAAGTAGTAGCAGAGACTATTCGCGGCATTCAAATTGGAGAAGTAGTGATAGCTTCTAAAGAAGTTGATGAGTCAGAACTTGATTCACCGCTAAAAGATATTAAAAGAGAAGCAACACAGCAGGATCTGCGCAAAGCAGAGAAGAATGAACAAGAAGCTAATGAAGCCTTTGACATCTGTTTGGATAAGATTGCTGAGCATGGATTACCGATGAATTTAGTCGGTTCAGAATATACTTTAGACAAGGGTAAGTTATTATTTTACTTTACTGCTGATGGTAGAGTTGATTTTAGAGAGTTAGTTAAAGATTTAGCTGCTATCTTTAAGACTAGGATTGAGTTAAGACAGATAGGGGTTAGAGATGAAGCAAAGATGCTGGGGGGACTTGGCCCTTGTGGTCGAGAATTATGCTGCAAAACCTTTTTATGTGATTTTGATCCGATCTCTATTAATTTAGCTAAAGAACAGGATTTAGCTTTAAATCCTAATAAAATTTCTGGAATCTGTGGTCGATTAATGTGTTGTTTAAAGTTTGAAGTAGAAAATTATCGTAATGCTAAAGAAGAACTGCCTAATATTGGTGAAGAAGTAGAAACAGATTATGGAAGAGGAGAAGTCACTGATTTAAATATTGTTAAGCGGACTTTGAAAGTAGATGTCAGTGATAAGGGTAAGGAAGAAGAAGAGCTAGAAGTTAAGGCTAAGAATGTTGACTTAACAAGAAATAAAGACTAATTAGTACTATAGTACTGTATAGTAATTAATTTAGCTAAGAGTACTATAAATTTAGTTGTGGAGGGGTTAAGGTGGAAGAGATCATTGGATTATTAGCTCATTTTCAAGAACAACTGCAGGGCATGAATAATGATTTTCAGAAGATAAAAGATACCGTTTATGAGTTATATAAAGAGAATAAAAATTTAAAAGAAGAGAATAATAATTTGAAAAAATTATTATTTGAGAATGAAAATGAAGCAGTGAGAGAAGAATTGAAGATTGAAGACCATAATAATTTAGAACAGTTATACGAGGAAGGATTTCATGTCTGCCATTTTAATTTTGGCGAGACTAGAGATGGAGACTGTTTATTCTGTATGGGGGTTTTAGAAGAAAAAGATGAAGAAAAAAGAGATTGAGCTAAAAGAGGGAGAAAGGTTAGATGATTTATTAATTGATAATTTAGAATTGATTCAGAATCCCAAGCACTTCTGTTTTTCGCTTGATGCTGTTTTATTAGCTAATTTTATTGAACCTACTAGTCAAGCTAGGGTCTTAGACTTAGGTACTGGAACAGGAATAATTCCTCATTTAATCCAAGCTAAATATGATTTAGCTTCAGTCTGCGGTATTGATATACAACCGCAAATAATTGATATGGCTCTTAGAAGTGCTGCTTATAATGGATTAGAAGAAGAACTTGATTTTTTAGAGTTAGATTTAAATAACGCTCTTAAT
>JAWOFC010000249.1:0-2960 GCA_046482455.1 Halanaerobacter sp.
ATCTGATTTAGTTAAAGAATATAATGTTAGTCGCAACTCCATTCTTATGTATTACCAACTATGCAAAAAGAAGCAGCAGAAAAATTGCAGAATTTTTAGATTTATAAAAAAAGACAGGATTATAGCAGGATTAGTATGATAAACAAAATTACAAAAAATATAAAAACCGGCGGGAAGCCCGACAGTTCAAAAAATAAAAATGGCACGGGAAGAAGGACTTGAACCCTCAACACCTGGATTTGGAGTCCAGTGCTCTGCCAATTGAGCTATTCCCGTACGTTGGTTAATTTATTTATTTTTATGATTCTTATCTCCACAGCACTTATCGATTATATAACAAGATCGAGTTTTTGTCAATAAATAAATCTGTTTTTTTATCTATTGTTAAATGGTGGAAGAGGAGGGATTCGAACCCTCGTGTCTATAGAGTGCTCCTAGAGATTCTACGAGCGTAGCTTGTGCTTTGGACTTCACAGCTTTAGCTCTCACAAGCAAGATCTAAAGCTGCTAACCTGTTAAATTCCCCCTTCTCCTACAGGTATCAGAGAACGGGTAGTCTGCTTAATTATGATACTTATAAGCCCTCACAGACAAAGGAACTTATAAGCATTTAGCTGACTGCGTTACGCAGCAGCTAAAGAATAATCTGCGTTATTGTTAGCAGATAAATTTAGCACTATTAATGTTACGAGTGTAATAGTAAGCTCGGCTCGCTTCCTCCGGCACACCCTATAGATCGATGCCAAATACTCTCCCCCAATTAATTGAGAATTGACAATTAAAATTAAAACCTAACAGGTATAAAACCAGAATTCAATATTTAATTAGCGGTTATAAGTTCTATCCTTAAGAGCCCGCTCCATCTCTCGTTGAGCAGTCTTCTTCTTAATATCCTCTCGTTTATCATGCTTATCTTTACCCTTTGCTAGCCCTAATTCTATCTTGACTAGACCATGCTTCAAATATACTTTTAAAGGGATTAGAGTATATCCTTCACGCTGCGTCTTACCAATCAAACTCTTAATCTGCCGTTTATGCAGCAGCAATTTACGCTTGCGCTCAGGGTCATGATTATAACGATTCCCTTGTTTATAAGGAGAAATATGCACATTATGCAGAAATATTTCCCCATCTCTAATCAAAGCAAAACCATCTTTAAGATTAATCTTATGCTGGCGGATAGATTTAACTTCTGTCCCCTGCAGCTTAATTCCAGCTTCATAAGTCTCGTCAATATGATAGTCATGCCTTGCCTTGCGATTGCGGGCAACTACTTTAATATTATCACTTGTCATAGTTCTTCACCTCTTAGAGTCCATTCTTAATTATAACATTTATGATAAGTTTGTCAAGCCCAACTTCTAATCAATTAATTCAAAATCAACCTGTTGAGCATCTAGATTAACTTTAGAGACTTCTACTTTAACCTCATCGCCTAAACGATAGATCTTAGCAGTTCGTTCACCAATAATAGCCTGTTTATCTTCATGATAATGATAATAGTCATCAACTAAAGTACTAACATGGACTAAACCTTCGATTGTATTATCTAATTCTACAAAGAATCCAAAAGACATCACTCCACTAATTACACCTTCAAACTCCTGACCGAGCTTGTCCTTCATATATTCTACCTTCTTTAGATCTTTCGATTCTCGTTCAGCATCCATTGCCTTTCTCTCCTGCAGTGAAGAATGGTCTGCAATTGAGAATAGATTATCCTCCAATTCTTCACGCCGCTTTTCGGGCAGTACTCCTTTATTTATCACTTCTTTAATAATTCTATGAATCATTAAATCAGGATAACGTCTGATTGGAGATGTAAAATGAGAATAACAATTTGAAGCTAGACCAAAGTGACCAACATTCTGGGGATGATAATGAGCCTTCTGCATTGTACGCAATAAGACTGTATTAACAACTCTCTCTTCTGGCTCGCCCTCTACTTTATTGAGTACTTTCTGTAAAGATTTAGGATGCACTTCGCCCTCTAACCCTTTGACATGATAACCTAAGTTGTGTAAGAAACTGTTTAACTCTTCTATTTCATCTGTAGCAGGCTCTTCATGAACTCGATAAATAAATGGTACTTCACGATAATACATCTCTTCGGCCACAATCTCATTCGTTCTAATCATGAAGTCTTCAATTAATTTTTCTGCTATGCTGCGATCTACTTTTACGATATCTACTGCATTGCCATCTTCATCTAAGATAACCTCTGCTTCAGGAAATTCAAAATCAACGCTGCCTTTCTCTTGGCGCAGTTTTCTTATCTTTTGGGATAGATCAGCCATTAGTCTTAAATCAGAAGTTAAATGGTCAAATCTATTAATCATCTCTTCATCTTCATCAACTAAGATCTTCTTAACTTGATTATAAGTTAAACGCTGATCAACATTGATTATACTCTCAGTAATCTCATGTTCTAAGACCTCTCCCGAATTTAAGTCAAACTCCATCAAAACAGACATAGCTAGGCGATCCTCTTCGGATCTTAAACTACAAAGATTATTAGATAATTTTTCGGGCAGCATTGGTATTACTCGATCAACTAAGTAAATACTAGTCCCTCGCTCTAAGGCTTCTTTATCTAAAGGATTACCCTCTTTAACATAATGAGTTACATCCGCTATATGAACTCCTAATCTCACCTGCTCATCATTTAATCTTTCAATCGATACAGCATCATCAAAGTCCTTAGCATCTTCACCATCAATGGTTACCATCTTGATATTTCTAAGATCTTTCCTTCTCTTAACTTCTTTCTCACTAATCTTTTCAGGAATTGCTGCTACTTCTTTTCTTACTTCTTTTGGAAAATCAGCTGGCAGTTCTAACTTTTTTATAATTGTTTCTATATCGACACCTGATTCAGTCTTATGACCTAAAATTTCAGTCACTTCACCTTCAGGATTCCTCCTCTGAGCAGGCCAGCGCGTAATCTCAGCAACTACCTT
>JAWOFC010000304.1:0-13794 GCA_046482455.1 Halanaerobacter sp.
TTAGAGAATGGTATTAAGTGGCGTACAATTAATAATCCCTATATTCGTAAGTTCTTTAATGTTGTGATTAGTAGTTATGAAGAAGAGATAGAAGAGATAAGTGAGATTAAAAAGATCAATTTTAGTTTAGAGGAATTGGAGAGAGCAAAGTATACAGACTATATTCCCGTCTGGAATATAAAAAGGATCTGCCAAGATGGAGAAGGTTTTCCTATGCCGGCTTGGGATAAGATTCATTATGACCATGAAATAATCTTGGAGAATCTAGGCTTTGAGCATGGTTATTTAGTGGTGCCGCAAGAAGATAATGAGTTGATTGGAGTTAAGAAGATAGAAGATGAGACAGGAGATAAGCTAATGATTACTAGTGATAATGACCAAACTGTCGAATGGGAGATACTGCAGGTTTTGCAGAGAGCTAAACCCTGGAATGAAGAGTTTGAATTTGAACTATTGACCAATGAGAAGAAGGATGAATTTATGAATAAGCTAATGCAGAAAAATTATAAGAGCATTAAGACCTTTGCTGAAATAAATAGATTAGCCCAGTCCTTTAAGGTTAGTGAACGCCTTAAGTTAGAAAAGATTGAGATTTTAGATAAAGAAGATGTTCACAGTTATAGTTATGACTTTAATTACTTTATTGAAGATGAGATTAGATTAAATAGTCTAAAAGAGACGATGTTATTAAAATTTTCCGGCAGCGGATTAGATTATTTAAAGTATGATCTCTTGAGTTTTATTGTTGCAGAGATACAGATGTACTTTCCTGAATATTTATGTAAGGGAGTCTGGGAAGAATGAATTATATTTGGGATCTACTTGTCAAGGCTAAACAAGAAGAGGTGCCGTTAGAAGAGCTGAGTTTTAAACTACCTGAAATCTATTCTTCTTATCTGGAATTGAGTCCTGAAATGCTTAACTTTGAGGAGCTGGAAAGAGAGATTGAGGTTAATCCTTACTATAGATTCTTTAGTATCTTTAAAGATCTATTTAATCCTAACTATCCTCACAACCAGGAGCTTAGGGAAGTACTTTTAGATATTTTACTCCATTTTTTAGGAGAGATTGATCTCTATCAGGGGATGAATAAGATAGAGTATCATAAGTTATTTATCTATCGTGAACTGCTGCAGGGCTGTTTTGGCCCCGTAGTCAAAAGAGGGATTACTAAGTTCTCTCGCCAGGAGAAGAATAGTTTGATAAATAACATATATAAGTTTTATCAGACTGGTAATCAGATCTTTTATTTTAAGAAGAGTATAGAAAAAATATTTAAGAGTTCTATTGTGTATGTCAATCGTGAAGAGAGCAGAGATAATAAGAATGAGATCTTACTCTATCTTGGTGCCTTAGCTAATAAGAAGAATAGGCAGAAGCTAGAAGTAATAGAGAGCTTATTTCTGCCGATTAACTTTATCACAATTACTTATTGGGAGTACCATTTTGGAATAGTAGGTGTAGATGAAACGATGAATATAGGAGCCAGTGCCCTTTATTAAAGGAAGGAGTAATTATTATGTCCTATCGTTTGAACCCAGGTCAGATTAACTATCAGAATAGATACTTTAGTAGAAATGAATTAGAAGAGATGTCTACTCATACCTTAGATAAGATCTGCCGCGAGTATAAGATTATTGAGGGCTATCAAAACTCTTCTAATCGCAAGCGCTTAATAGAATTGATCTTAAAGTATAGAGGAAAAGAGATCTCTCGGTTAATTGAACATCAAGAACAAGGGGGTTTTAATAGGTTACAGACACTCTTGAATCAACAATTAGGTAGAGAGATAGATGTTAAAGGAAAGATAAAAGTGCCGGCTAAGATGATCGTTTATCCTAATATTGGTGTTAAAAAAGAAGATATGTATGAAGTGGTTAGTAAAGAATTATTAAGTGAATCAAATGTATTATTAGTCAATGGTCAGAACTATTTATGCGGTATATTTAATTTAAAAGAGTATAAACTGAAAGAAGATAAATACTATCTCAGGGCTAATAAAGATAATCTAAGGTTAGTAGGGCTTAAAAATAGGAACTACAGCCTGTTATTCTTTGCTAAGAGTGATTCTGAGTATTTATATAAGACCTATTATCAAGATGAGGAGTTACCGCCTCGTAATTTGAATTGCTATAAAGTCCCCTTGAATGATTTTGAGACTCGCGAGTTAGAAGAGACTAAAGCAGTGCTCTGTATTGATTTTGGGACTTCTAATACTACAGCTGGAGCCTATTTGGATAGTAACTATGTCTCTTATCTATCAACGAATGATATTTTAAATAATCGGATTCAGATTGATCAGATTAACTTTGTTAGATTCTCTTATGAAATATCGCAGCAGAAAGAATGGATTGCTATGAGTCCTACCATAATTTATGTTTTGGACTGTCAAGATAGGGATAATATAAAGTTTTTATTTGGCTATCAAGCCAAGAAAAGAATGAAGAAGAATGATTATTCAACTAAGGCAACTGTCTTTCAAGGTATTAAACGTTGGGTTAATAGCTATCAAGTAGAAGAAGAGATTCATGATGAAGATGGTAATCTAGTGAAGCTAACGAGAGGCGAAATTATAAAGGCTTATTTGGAGTACATAATTAAAAAAGCGGAACATCAGTTTAAATGTAAGTTTAGACGTGTTCATATCTCTAGCCCGGTCAAGTTAAAGTCCCAGTTTGGA
This sequence comes from Halanaerobacter sp., assembly GCA_046482455.1. GTDB lineage: Bacteria > Bacillota > Halanaerobiia > Halobacteroidales > Halobacteroidaceae > Halanaerobacter. The sequence continues at coordinate 2,681 of JAWOFC010000304.1, forward strand.
ACAATGTTTGCAAATATTATTGAAGATTATGAGATAGAGACTGAGAATATGCTCGATGAAGGGGTTTCAGTTCTCTATAATACAATTATTAATCAGATCGATAAACGCAAGTTTTATAATGGTCAAGAACATAAAGCATTAGTCATTGACTCCGGAGGAGGTACCACCGATCTATCCTCTTGTGTCTTCAAGATAGAAGAGAATGACATCTCATATCAGGTGAATATGCAGACTAGCTTTGAGAATGGAGATACAAATTTTGGCGGAAATAATCTGACTTATCGTATTATGCAGTTTATGAAGATAGTTTTTGCCCATTATTATCAAAATCAGGGGCAGCTAATAGATATTGATGAATTAATTACTGCTCCTAAGAGTAATATCTTTAGATATGTTGATGAACTAGGAGTGAATGAGGTTTATGCAGGGTTAGAAGAAAAGTATCAGGAGGTAGAAGAGATAATTCCTACTAAGTATAAAAGATATGAGAATAGAAGTAGTGATGACTATCAGAAAGTAAAGAATAACTTCTACTTTTTATGGGAAATAGCTGAGAATATGAAAAAAGAGTTCTATAAGCGGACTAATATTTTACGTAATAAGTTCGATTCTGCAGAGTTCTCCCAAGGAGAGAATGATCTCAATGTTACTTCTTTAAATAAATGGAATCTCTCAGTAGTTAAAGATGGTCTCTTAGAAGAGGTTAATCAATTTCCAGATGTAGTCTTTAATATTAAAGAGATCTCAAAGCTGATTAAGGCTGATATTTATAATATTGTACGTAAGTTCTTAGAGAAGTTTTATGAGAGTAGAGAGTTGCTGGATTACTCTATTTTAAAACTGACAGGGCAGTCTTGTAAGATAGATATCTTTAAAGAAGCCTTAAAAGAGTTTGTACCGGGCAAGAGTATTGAGTATAAACGCAAGAAGACAAGTAAGAGCAGTATTGAACTGAAGTTATCCTGCTTAAAAGGGGTTATTAAGTACATGAAGGCAAAGAAGTTAGGGGATATTGAAGTTAATATCGATCATTCTGCCCCAATTATCCCCTATGCTATTACTGCTTATTCTTATACTACAGTCACACGAGAAGAAGTGACTTTAATTGAGAGTCAACAAAGAATTAATCAAGCGCGGGCCAATATTTCAAAGCCGCTCAGCACAGAAGAAATAAAGTTTTATTTAAAGACTGATGAAGGAGTGTTGAAGAAAGAATATATCTATGAAAATGATTGGACTGAGTATCAAGAGACAGTAGTCAAAGAGATCACAAGCAAGTATCAAGATAAGATAGTCCAACAGGATACAGATACAATTAGGAATAACGAGGTTAAATTCTTCTTATTTACCGAAACAGGCAACTGGGGCTTTTTTGTACTACCGCTCTGTAGAAAGAATGATCAATTATATGTTGGTAAGAAGGAATTCTTTACCTTTGAAGATGACCTCTCTACTTTAGACTACTTCGATGGATTAAAGTAAAGACTACGGAAGTGGGAAGGATGATACTTTGTTTAACAATCAATTTCCAAACTTCAAACGCGGCAGTATTCTAAAAAAAGAGCTGCTTAATAATTTACGAGACTATCCCCGTGCTATGATCAATCTCTATTTTAGTGACTATGCAGAGGGGGTTTTAGCTGGAAGCAATCTTAAGATTGAAGGAAATGAGATAGTAATTAAGCCGGGAATTATTAAGTTTAATGAACAGATCTATCTATTAACTCAAGAAGAGCGAATTCTCTATCAAGCAACCAATCAAGAGATGATGATTAAGATTAAATTCTTAGCTAAAGAAGAGAGTAGTGATTTTAAGACGTGGAGGAGTGAATTAACTTTGGCTAATAGTTTAGAAGTTACTGAGAATGAATTAGAGTTAGGACGATTTAAATTAAGGGAAGGTGCTAAACTAAGGACAGATTATGATCAGTTCTCTGACTTTGCAACTGAATATAATACAGTCAATATTATTCATGTTAAGTATGCAAGTAGAGAAAAATGGACTATTCATCCCTTAATCATGGACTTTTTTGCCCATAAGATCCTAAATAGCGATACAGAGAATCAGTTTGATATCTCTTTTGCTATGCAGACACTGCAGACAGGAATAGTTAAGCGGGAATTGATTACAAGCTATTTGCAGAGGAAGCTGGAATTAACGCAGAAGAGTTTTAGCAACTTAGAGATCTATAATTATTTGGCCCGCATAATTAGAAGCTTATCTCGCTATCAGTTTCAGACTGCTGAGATGGAGAGGGAGAATAAGATACTTATCGATTAAGCGGTATAAAGTTTCATAAAGTGAAACTTTAAACGTGGAGGTGTGAAGAAATTTAGTTATCCATAAAGCATTGTAATGACAGCTTTGAACTGAGCTGATAGCTATTTTAAGGAGGAGTGAGATAAATAGAATGAAAAATTACTATCGAATTTTAGGCGTCAGTCCAAGTGCAGAGGCAGTAGAGATAAAGAAGAAGTATCGTAAATTATCAAAAAAATATCATCCTGATATAAGTGATAGAGATGATGCTGAGGAGAGGTTTAAAGAGATTACTAAAGCTTATGAAGTACTTAGTTCAGAAGAGAGAAGAGCAGAATATAATCAAAAGTTAAAACAGCAGTCCCAACAGCAAAAGCAGGGTGCGCAGCGAAAAGGAAAGAGAAGAAGGAAGAGTAATTTTAGTCAAGGTGACTTTAATAAGTTTGAAGAGAGATTTAAAGATTATTTTGGCTTTGATCCAGAAACAAAGGAGAAGATTAAGCAAGATGAAGAGGAGAGTAAGGATTTAAATACTGATGATCTATTCAACAGCTTTTTTGGAGTGGGGAAAAATAACTAATAGAAAGGATTATAAAGATGAGAAAGTTCTTAGAATTGATAAATATTCCACGTCATATTAAGAACTATTTTTTAAGGCGTAAGATAAGGAAAGAAAAGAATCCTGATGAGACTAAGACTGATAAGAAGAAATGGATTAAGGTAGTTAATTTTTTAATTATCGTTTTTGCTATAGGTGAGTTAACTTATTTAAACTTAAAGTATGAAAATCAGTACCTTTTTTTCGGTAGTCTTGCTTTAATAGGGGCAGTGGCAGTCTTTTTTTTAGTCAAAAGATTAAAGAAAGAGAAAGAGGATAAAGTGGAGTATCAAGCAGTTGAAAAGTTAAGTTTAAAGGATGAAGAGGGGAAGATTATAAAAGAGTGGAATTTAAAAGATAAGACTGCATTGTTAGTAGGTAAAAAGGAAGAGGCTAATAATGTGGATGTAGACCTATCAGCAGCTACCTATTCATCTTTAATCAGTCGTGAACATGCTGTCTTGAATAATGCAGAGAATAAGTGGTACTTTGAAGATCTAGACTCTTTAAATGGCAGTGGAATCCGACGCAGCCATAATAATAAGAAGTTCAAAGTAAGTTCTGGACAACCGTATAAATTAAATACAGGTGATACTCTTTATATTGCTAATACGAAATTAATAATTCAGTAAACTTATAGGAGGTTTAAGAAGAATGAATATGAACAGATGTGAAAATGGACATTTATATAATCCCAAAAAGTATGATAAGTGTCCTTATTGTGATGCAGAAGTCTTAGCAGAAAATAAAAATTCAGAGCAAAGCCGCCCTCAGCAGCCAGAAAGGAATCAACAGCCGAGCTCGGGAGAGAAGACATTAGCTTATTGGGATGAGCAAGAAGGTACTAATCCAGTAGTTGGTTGGATAGTCTGTATTGAAGGAGTAGAGCGCGGTCAAGATTATCAGATTAGAAGTGAGAGAAACTTTATTGGTCGCTCAGAGGATATGCATATTTCAATTAAAGGAGACCAAAAGATTTCCCGGCGCAATCATGCAATTATAAGCTATAATCCTAAAGAGCGTAATTTTGTTATGATTCCTGGAGCTGATACTACAGGTATAGTCTATATTAATGGGGAGGCTGTCTATTCTCCTACCAGCCTAACTCCTTATGATGTAGTAGAGATAGGAGATAGTAAGTTTATATTTATTCCTCTCTGTGGTCAGCATTTTGAGTGGGAAAATGAGTCTTGAGTCTGCCCCAGCCTTTGTTAGTCGTTGTCGTCTTATTGATTGGTCTTAAGTTTGCTCTAAAATACAGGCTCAAGAGCCGAGAGAAGGGCTCAGGACTAAGAATTGGGAACGCCCAACATAGAGGAGAGAGGAAGCGTCAAGAAGACTCCTTTTCTACAATTAGAGATGATGATATGGTTTTAGCTGTAGTAGCAGATGGCATGGGGGGCTTTAAGTCAGGTAAGGAAGCTAGTGAATTAGTTACTAAAAATTTTATGGAGCAGTTTTGTAGAAACTATGACATAAGTTCTATTAATCAGTTTTTAATGAATACAGTCTATGCTAGTAATAAGAAATTAATAAAAAGAAGCGGCAGAGAAAAGAGCGGTACTACTCTAGTAGCAGCAGTGATTAATAATAATTTATTACATTGGGTTACAGTAGGAGATAGTCACTTATATCTCTATCGGAATAGAGACTTAATCCAACTAAATACTGATCATATATTTGCTAATAAATTAAAAGAATCATATCGAGCAGGAGAGATAAGCCGTTATAAGATGTTAAATCATCCCCAACGCGAGAGATTAATTAGTTATGTAGGGCAAGAGGAGATAGCAGAGATTGATTATAGTTTTGACCCTTTAGAGTTAAGAAGAAAGGATAAATTAATTCTCTGTACAGATGGGGTCTATGATAGCTTATCAGAGGTAGAGTTAGGTCAACTATTGGCTCAGTCGAAAGGGATTCAAAAAATAGCAGAGGAGATTATAAGAAAAGTGATATCTAAAGGTCAGCCTAGACAGGATAATGCAACTGTTGTTGTCTTAGAAAAAAATTAAATTTGATGGAGGTACAGCAATGAGGCGAGAAAATAGTGATTTTGGGACTAAGTTTGTCACTTCTCCTGGTGATTTTAAGGTTAATAAAGATTACTTTGCTTATGTAGAGTTAGATGATTATGTCTGTTGGGTCTTAGCTGATGGTTTAGATTCAGCTAATGATCGCATAAGCTCTGAAATAGTAGTTAATAGTATTTTAAATGATTTTGCAGAAGATCCATCCTTAAAGAAGAGGAAGATTAAGAAGTATATTAAAAATGCTAATCAGAGATTAGAAGAAGAGAGTAGTACAATGAGTTTACAGTCAACGGTTTTAGTTGTAGTCAGTGATTATCATTCCTTGCGTTGGGGTTATGTAGGTAATACTAGATTATATCATCTGCGCAAAGATAAGATTAAAAGAAAGACTAAAGACCACAGCATTGCAGAAATGATGCTAGAAGTAGGCGATATAGGTCCACAGCAGTTAAATCAACATCAAGAGCGTAATAATTTAAATAAGTATTTAGGTCAAGAGAAGGGAGTTAGCCCTACAATCAGCAAAAAGTTTCAATTAGAAGATGATGATACCTTAATTCTTTGTACTTCAGGATTTTGGGAACATTTAAGTGATAGAGATCTAGAGACAGATTTAGAAGAGATAAAAGAGGTGCAGGAATTAGTTGATAATTTGGAGTTAAAGATGCTTAGTCAAGCTGAAAATAGTTTAGATAATTATTCAATAGTGGCTGTTTTTGCTAATAAAGTACTGCAAGAAAAAGTAGGGAAGAAGTTTTCGTGGAAAAAGGCAGTGGCAATCTTACTGCCGATCTTATTCCTATCAGGTGGAGCCTTTTTATATAATAAAAGAGTCAGCAGGATTAGGGTCAAAGTAATGTCAGCTAAGAGCAAACTAAACCGAGCTAATCGCTTGGTTAAGAAAGGGCAAGGTAGAGAAGCAAGACCAGAACTACAGAAATCTAAAGAGAGTTTTAAGAAATTAGGTAAGGAGGAGGAAGTAGCTAAGATTAATCAGCAATTAGAGCTTGTTGATGCTCAGGAATTAGAAGAGAAGGGTGATCAGAAAGTAAAAGATAAGGAGTATGTTAAAGCTTTATCGGACTATAAAGAGGCAAAGTTAATCTATTTAAAGGTTGGAGATTATAATCTAAAAGAGATTGAAGATAAGATCTTTCGCTTAAATAGAATTTTAAAGGCTAAAGATTATGAGCGGGAAGGGTTAGAAGCCCATAGCTCGCAAAATTATAGTGAAGCAAAGCAGAAGTATAGTTTGGCTCTGGAAATCTATCGTGAATTTAGCTTAAAAGATGAAGTTGAAAAAATTGAGGAACAGTTAGAGAAGATTAAGCAAAGGATTAGTCAAGATGATCAAGATGAAAAAATTAAAGAAATTAAAGCAGAAGCGAATGAATATCTACAGATTGGTGATTATAAGAGTGCAATTAATAAATATATAGAAGCTAAAGTTATCTGTTCTAATTTAGGATTAAGCAAAGAAGTTAGTAAAATTAATAAAAAGATTAAACAGATTAATAACCGCTCTACTATACAAAAGGCAGAAGAATATGAAGATAGCGCAGCCATAGAACTTAATAAAGATAATTTTTCAGAAGCTTTATTTAATTATAAACAGGCTGAAAAAATATATTCAGAATGCAGTCTCTCATCTAAAGTAGCTAAAGTTAGAAAGAAGATAGAAAGTATAAAGTCTGCTCAATCTTTGACTGAGGCAGAAACTTTGGAAGAAGTAGGAGATAAACAGTTCGACAATCAAAAGTATGAGCAGGCATTAAGTAATTACAAAGAGTCTAAAAGTATTTATAAGAATGCTAAATTAGATGATGAAGCCAATAAAATAGGAGAAAAGATTATTAGTGTAGAAGTAGCTAAGACATTTAATAAGGCTAAAGAATATGAAAAAATAGGAGATCAGCTAGCAGAAGAGGAAAATTATAAGAAGGCGATTATGAATTATAATGAAGCTAAAAGTATTTACAATAAAGTAAATAAACTTAAAGACTTTAATCGCATTCAGAAAAAGATTGAAAAGGCTAATGATGGGAAAGAAGGTTTCTTTGAACGTTTATTTTCTTAATGGAAGAGTACTTTCAGCTAAAGAAAGATATTGGGAGTTAGAGTATTTAGTGTAGTATTATGATGTTTTTACTCTTTTGATTTTATGGTTTTGAATTTTAATTGTCAATTCTACATTCTCAATTGTCAATTAATTTGGGGTGTGAAGAAACCCAGTTATCTGTAAAGTATTGAAGTGATAGCTTTGAATTTAGCTGAGAGAACTACGGAACTCTGAAGGAGTAATTAAAGATGGTAATTGAGAGCCCAAAAGTGGATTATGTATATCTCCCGCAAGGGACAATTTTAAATAATAAATACTTAATTAAGAATAAACTAGCACCTAAGAGTAATCTCTCTATTGTTTATCTAGCTATAAATTCTAAGACTAAAGAACAGGTAGTCGTTAAAGAGTTCTTTCCTCAAGAGTTGGCTCTAAGGGATCTTAATGGCAGGAGCGTTGTTTCTAAAAGGCCTGGGGGCGATATATTAAAAAAAGAGATTGAGCGATTTTTAAGAGAAGCTAAAATAATGAAAGAATTAAGAGACTATTCTGTAGGACGCTGCTATAATTATTTTAAGGAGAATAATACTGCTTATATAATTTTTAAGTACTATCAAGGACCAAACTTAGAAGAGTATATTACCCAAAAGGATTTAATCTTAGAAGAGTTTTTAAAGCAGATCTTTTATCCTCTTTTAAAAACGGTTGCTTTTATCCATCAGCAGGGCTATATTCACCGTGATCTAAAACCAAGTAATATAATTTATGCTTCTAAACCTATCTTAATAGATTTTGGCTCAGCAATTAGATATAAAGAAGAGAGTACTAAAAGAAGAGTTTTGACTCCAGGTTATTCTCCTCTAGAGTTTTATGCACAGGAAGCTAAACAAAATCCAAGCTCAGATATTTATAGCTTAGCAGCTATTTTATATTATTATTTAACTTCTAAGATACCTGTAGCAGCTAATGAAAGGGTGATTGATGATTCTTTAATTCCTGTAAATGAATTAAACTCCGCTGTAGCGCAGGGTTTAAATGATCTTATAATGAGAAATTTATGCTCAAATATAGAATATAGAGATCAGACTATTGAAAAATTTAGATTGAATTTAGAGTTAGAATGCTTTAAAATAAAAAGTAAGAAAATTATCAATTCTTTTTTTAGTAATTTTTTTCTTTGACCCAGACTTTGTTATTTTAAAGTGTTTAAATTCAGAATAGTTGCATTTTGTTAATTATATGGTATAATATGTGCAGTATATTGTAGAGTAAAATACTGTGTATTATCCTTGCTAGATTTTACTTTATGCTATTTTAGTGTATAATAAGAGAGAAGATTGAAATTATTTTGTCAAGAAAAATGATTTAGAAAAATAATAGGTTTTAATCTGTAAAGAATAAAATGATATATTCAGGGTGAGGTGGAAGTCTTGTTAAAGGACTTTTTTAGTAGCAAATCGAAATATGTAACTGTGGAAACAAAAAAGAGGACTGAAGATAAGGAAGAAACGAATGAACAGAAACGAAAAAAAGAGATGAAGGATGACCTATGGACAAAGTGTGATGAATGTGAGGAGATTATCTTTAACAAAAAATTAGCAGAGAACCTAAAAGTCTGTCCAGAATGTAGTTATCATTTTAGGTTAACAGCAACAGAAAGAATCTCTTTATTAGTAGATAATGAAGAAGACTTTACAGAATATGATGCTGATTTAGAAGCAACTAATCCGCTTGATTTTCCAAAGTATGAAGACAAAATTGAGAAGTACCAAGAAAAGACTGATTTAAAAGAAGCGGTAATTACTGGTGTAGGTAAAGTCGATGGTTTTAAAGTCTCATTAGCTGCTTTAGATTACAGATTTTTAATGGGCAGTATGAACTCAGTTGTAGGAGAGAAAATAACTAGAGCTATTGAAAGAGCTATGGACTTAGAAATACCTTTAATTATTGTTGCTGGCGGTGGTGGTGGTGCTAGAATGTATGAAGGTATGTTATCCTTAATGCAGATGGCTAAGACTAGTACTGCTTTAAAGAGGTTAGATAATGCTGGGCGCCTCTTTATTTCTATAGTTACTGATCCGACATATGGTGGGATTTCAGCTAGTTTTGCTTCTTTAGGTGATGTTAATATTGGAGAAGCTGGTGCTAAGGTAGGCTTTGCAGGTCCGAGAGTGATTAAGCAGACTATTAATAAGGAACTGCCTGAAGATTTTCAAACTTCTGAGTTTTTAGCAGAGAATGGGATGTTAGATAAAGTGGTAGAAAGAAAAGAACTAAAGGACTTGCTAGCTAAATTATTAGATATTCATGGTGTTAGGGGTGAGAGCAATGACCAATAAACTAGACTTTGAAAAGCCTCTAATAGAGTTAGAAGAAAAGATTAATGAATTAACAGAATTTATGGAAACTAAAGATATAGATTTAACTGATGAGATTAATAGACTAAAGAATAGGGCTGAAACTGTTCGCGAAGAGATATTTTCTAATTTAGAATCATGGCAGATTTTAGAAATCGCCCGCCATCCAGAGCGACCGACAGTTTTAGAATATACTGAAATGGTTTGTGATGAATTTGTAGAATTACATGGTGATCGTCAGTTTAGTGATGATAAAGCTTTGATTGGCGGTGTTGGAAAGATAGAAGATCAGGCAGTAACGATTATTGGTCATCAAAAAGGCAAAACGACTAAAGATAATATAAAGAGAAACTTTGGAATGGCTCATCCAGAAGGATATCGTAAAGCACTTCGTTTAATGAAACAAGCAGAAAAGTTTAATCGTCCTATTGTATCTTTGATTAATACTCCTGGAGCTTATCCAGGTATTGGAGCTGAAAAGAGAGGTCAAGCTGAAGCAATTGCCCGTAATATGCGAGAAATGGTAGACTTAACAGTGCCAATCATTGTAGTTGTAGTTGGTGAAGGTGGTAGCGGTGGTGCTTTAGGTATTGGTGTTGGAGATGAAATATTAATGTTAGAATATACTTATTATTCGGTCTGTTCTCCAGAAGCATGTGCTGCTATCTTATGGGAGGATTCTGACCAAGCTGAGACTGCTGCTGAAGCTCTGAACTTAACAGCTAAAGATTTACTTGAATTAGAGATTATAGATGATATTATAGCCGAACCTCCTGGCGGTGCTCATAGAGATTATGAACGTAGTGCTAAATTATTGAAGGAAAAACTCTTAAGAGAGATTAATGACCTGCGGCAATTATCTAATGATGAGTTATTAGATCTTAGATATAAAAAGTTTAGAAAGATGGGTCAGATTCAGGAATGATTAGTAACTAACTACTGGGTATTAATTATAGGGAGGAATTAGGATGGGGAAATTGGCTGTTATAACTAGTGGTGGAGATGCTCCAGGCATGAATGCAGCAATTAGAGCAGTAGTGAGGAAGGCATTATATGAAGGATTAGAAGTTTTTGGAGTAAAAAGAGGTTATGCTGGAGTTATAGATGGTGATTTTATAGAGCTAACTAATAATTCAGTTAGCGATATAATTAGTAAAGGAGGAACTTTTTTACGATCTGCGCGCTGTAATGAGTTTAGAACTGCAGTAGGGCGTAAAAAGGCTGCTAAAAAATTACGTTCTAAGGGCATTGAAAATTTAGTTGTAATTGGTGGTGACGGCTCTTTTACAGGAGCAAAGCTCTTATCAGAAGAGACTGGGATCAATACTATTGGAGTACCTGCTACTATTGATGATGATATTGCTTGTACTGATGATTCCATTGGCTATGATACTGCTCTAAACACTATTATAGGGGCAATTAATAATATTCGTGATACAGCTAGTTCTCATGAGAGAGCATTTGTGATTGAAACTATGGGACGCCATGCTGGGTTCTTAGCTTTAGCAGCTGGTTTAGCTGGAGGTGCAGAATCAATCTTGATTCCTGAAAGAAGAGTTGATGTTGATGAAGTATGTCTTCAAATTCAGCACGATTATGAACAAGGAAAGATACATAGCATTATTTTAGTTGCTGAAGGTGTAGAGTTAGCAGGAAAAGAGTTCAAAACTAACCGTGATTTAGATGAAAGTCCAGCCTTTACCTTAAGTAAAGAAATTAGTAATCGGACTGAATTTGAAGCGAGAGTAACTATTTTAGGTCATATTCAAAGAGGTGGAGCGCCAACTGGTAGAGATAGATTATTAGC
>JAWOFC010000026.1:0-10388 GCA_046482455.1 Halanaerobacter sp.
GAAGGAAAGATGGGAATATAAGATAAAGAAAAAAGTAGCCTAACTTAGAAAGCACCTCCGAATCTAATTTAAATAGATAGGAAGAGTGGATAAGAAGCATTAACGCTGTAGTTTAATTAAACTTACTTATTGAGCAAAATTGATTAAGTTTAATTAAACATAAACCAGCGGTAATATAAGATATTGTGATGTATATCACAGCTATTTATAAAGTGAAGTACTATAATTAGAGTAAATACTAAAATCATATTCTCAGCTTAAAGATCATTATAAAGTAATATTAGAAATTGATTTAGCTGAGAGTACTAAGATTACTTAAAGGGAGTGGCAGTAGTGAAACTGAAAAAATTCATTCAACTAGACGAGGAAAAATGTGATGGCTGTGGAAAATGTATTACTACTTGCAATAAAGGTGGATTAAGAATTGAAGATGGTAAGGCAAGATTAGTAGAGGATTATTTCTGTGCTTCATTTGTGAACTGTATTGGGGACTGTCCACAGGGGGCATTAAAGATTGAAAATAAAAAGATAGCTAAAGCTAATTTAGAAAAAGAAGTAGCTCCCAATGCTGGCTGTTATTTCAGTGGGCGCTATGATATTGAACAATGGGAAGAGTAAGTACACTTTTTCATCTAAATTAAATTAATTAATTTTCTAATGTCCTAGATTTATAGGACATTATTTTTTTGTTTAAATAGTAGTAGTTATGAATACTATTGATGTCGAAAAATAAAATTATTTGGTATTTTTTTCGATATAAAAAGAGGAATCTAGGCTTTAAAAATGAATTTAAACATATAAGGGTTTAATTTGTTTAGATTTGAAGAATGATTGCTGAGGAGGGAAGGCTGAAATGGGGAATCTTATCTTAATAGTTGATGACACAAATCAGAACTTACAGGTCTTAGGGAGCATGTTAAAGAATGAAGGCTATAATATAGGAGCAGTAACTAATGGCGAGGAAGCATTGAACTTTGTACAGCAGAGAGTACCAGATTTAATCTTATTAGATGTAATGATGCCTGGTTTAGATGGCTATGAAGTCTGTCAAAAGCTAAAGAAGGATGAGGAGACTGAAGATATTCCTGTAATATTTATCAGTGCTTTAAATGAAATAGATGATAAAATAAAAGGATTTGAAGTAGGAGGAGTCGATTATATTACAAAGCCTTTTCAAAAACAAGAGGTTTTGGCGCGCGTAAAGACTCATATAGAATTACGAGAGAATAGAAAGAGGATTAATAAGTATACAGAGCGTTTAGAGAAGAGAAATTTTGAGTTAGAAAGACTGCAGTCAGAATTAAATGAACAGTTAGAGAAAGGCAAGAAGTTACATCAGCAGTTTCTCCCCGATGAATTGCCGCACAATAATAATCTATCTACAGCTGTTTACTATCAATTAGCGCAGAAATTAGGCGGGGATTTTTATAATTTTATTGAATTTAATGAACATTTAATTGGTTATATTGTTGATATTACAGGCCATGGTCTTGATGGTGCTTTGTTGAATATTTTTGTTAGAGAGGCAATTAGTAACTGTTTAGGCAGTAAAAGTAATAAAAAGGAAGTAAGACCTTCAGAGATTTTAGAGTTTATTTATCATAAATATATGCAAGAGCAGTTTTCAGAAGATTATTTTATCTGTATTGGTCTATTTGTCCTAGATAAAGATGAGATGAACTTAATCTATAGTAATGCTGGTCTACACTTTCCTCCTCTGTTAGTACAGGATAAAGAGTTAAGAACTTTAGATAGTCAAGGACTTCCTATTTCGACAGCAGTTGAATTAGAAGTCTATGACTTTGATGAGTTAAAGATAGATTTAGAGCCGGGAGATAAGCTATTAATTATGACTGATGGCATGGCTGAAGAGACTAGAGATGATGAACAGTATGGAGTAGCGAGAATCAAGGAGTTAGTGGAAAAGAATAAGGAACTCCCCATTAAAGGAATCGTTAATAAAGTAAAGAGTGATTTTAATCAATTTATAGATGATGAAGCCTGTAATGATGATGTAACTCTATTAGGATTAGAGCATGATTTAGAGGTTATTGATAGCGAGAGCTTTCAAATAACAAGTGATTTTTCCCAATTAGATATAGTTAAAGAAAGAGTTAAAGAATTTCTAAATATAAAGTGTGCTGAAATTGAAAAAGTATTAATTGGTTTTCATGAACTATTAGTTAATGCTATTGAACATGGTAATTTAGAGAAAGAGGATAAATTAGTCACAGTTACTCTCGAAGAGTCTAGAGACTATATGAGATTGATGATAGAAGATGAGGGGACTGGATTTGATTGGAATACTGTCTTGAAGGAAGAAGAGATTTATGATAATTGGGAAGATTCCGGACGAGGGCTTAGAATAGCTGACTTGGCTTGTGATAGTGTATATTATAATACTATAGGAAATAAAGTCTTTGTGATTCAATTGAAATCTAGTTGAGCCTTTATCAGACTTGAAGCAAGAACTATAAGTCCTGCTAGGGAAGTGATAGGAATGGATAAATATAAAAGGCTATTTACTGAAGCACCAATCGGTATTTTTAGAACTAATGACAAAGGACAACCTTTATCAGTTAATCAATCATTAGCCGAGATGTTAGGCTTTGCTGATAGGGAAGAAACCTTAAAATACTATGAGGATCTAAATAAAAAGCTATATGCTAATCCTGAGCGGAGAAAAGAGTTCATTAAAGAGCTAAGAGAAGAGGGAGAAGTTAAGAACTTTGAGTATCAAGCTAGAGGGGCTGACGGTAGTCATCTTTGGTTTAGTATGGATGCCAGTATTGGTCAGATTAATGATGACGGCTCTTTTATTATTGAAGGTTTTGTTTTTGATATTACAGAGATGAAAGAGACTAAAAAAGAACTGGAAAAGCAGAAAGAAGCCTTAGAAATTTTTTTTAATGTTACCCCAGATTTATTATGTATTATCGATGCAGAAGCTAATTTTATTAAAGTAAATCATGCTTGGGAGAGGGTCTTAGGCTATACGAAGGAAGAATTAGAGAATAGTAGCTGTTGTGATTATATCCATCCTGATGATAAAATAGAGTCAAAGAGGAGATTAAAAGAGATAAAAGATAAAGATAGAGTGGTCAACTTTATTGATCGCTATCGGTCTATAGATGGAGATTATCATTATTTAGAATGGCAGGCTCGCTGGCAAGGGGGATTTATTTATGCAGCCTCGCATGATATAACTAAACGAAGGAAACAGGAGAATAGAATTAGATATGTAAGTTTTCATGATAACCTAACTGATCTCTATAATAGGACCTATTTAGAAGAAGAGATTGAACGACTGGATGTGCCCCGTCAATTACCTATTAGTCTGATTATGGCAGATTTGAATGGGCTAAAAGTTATTAACGATACCTATGGTCATGAACAAGGAGATAAGATCTTAATCCAGACGGCTAATATTTTAAAGTCTGCTTGCCGCAAAGAAGATATAATCGCTCGCTGGGGTGGAGATGAGTTTGTGATCTTGCTTCCTCAGACTGAGCAGGAAGCAGCTCGTGTAGTATATGATAGAATAAAAGAATTATGTATAGAGACTGATAATGATGAGATTCCTATCTCAATTGCTTTAGGGATTGGTGTTAAAGAGTATATGGATCAGGATATATATGATGTTTTAAATACAGCAGAAGAGCGGATGTATAAGAATAAACTTGATGAAAGCCGCAGTACTAAGAGTCATATTGTAAAGGCGTTACTTAAGACTTTAGGTGAGAAAAGTGATGAGACTGAAGAACATGCCTGGCGGATGCAGAAGTTAACTTTTTTAATGGCTGAAGAGTTGAATTTATCACAGGTGAAGATGGATAAATTATCCTTAGTAGCTACCTTACATGATATTGGTAAGACTATCATTCCGTCAGAAATATTGAATAAAGAAGATAAATTAGATGAAGATGAATGGGAGATAATTAAGCAGCATCCTAAGACGGGCTATCGGATTGCTTCTTCGACAGAAGAATTTTCTCATGTAGCAGAGGAAATATTATATCATCATGAGAGATGGGATGGCAGTGGTTATCCCCATGGATTAAGAGAAGAAGAAATCCCGCTCTTATCAAGAATTATAACTATTGTAGATGCCTATGATGTAATGACTAACGGGCGAGCTTATAAAGAAGCAATGTCAACCGAAGAGGCTTTAGCGGAGGTTAAAAGATGTGCTGGGACGCAATTTGATCCAGAATTAGTGGAGCATTTTGTACAAGTAATAGCTGATTAGGGGTGTTATTATGGTTAATAGTGAAGAAAACGATTTTTATATTGTGGGCTTAGGTGCTTCGGCAGGGGGATTAGAGGCTTTAAATAGCTTTTTTGATAATCTGCCTGCAGATATTAATCTAGCCTTTGTTGTGATTCAACATCTATCGCCTGACCATGAGAGTCATATGGCAGATATATTATCTAAGCATACGCTGATGGATGTTTATGAGACTGAAGATGGAATGGAGATTGAGCCAAATGCTATTTATTTAATTCCTCCGAAAAAGGAGATGACTATCTTTCACCGTCAGTTGTTTTTAAAAGATAGGGAACAGAATAAAGCACATTTAAGTCTGCCCATTGATAAGTTTTTTCGTTCTTTGGCCCAAGACCAAGGGGAAAGAGCAATTGGTATTATTCTGTCGGGAACGGGCAGCGATGGAACACGTGGGATTAGAGCTATCAAAGAAGAGAATGGGATGGTTATGGTACAAGATCCAGATGATGCAAAGTTTGACGGTATGCCTAGAAATGCAAACTCTACTGGAGTAGTTGATTATACCTTAGATGTTATAGATATGGGCCAAAGGTTAATAGATTATGTACATCATCCCTATATTAGCAAAGACAAGAAGTTAAAGAAGGCCAAAAATAATGATCAAGATACCATTACTAAGATTTTAGCTGTTTTACAGGATGAAATAGGTGTTGACTTTACTTATTATAAGCAGAATACTATTATTCGCCGCATCGAACGGCGGATGGTGATTAATCAAAGAGAGAAATTAGAGGACTATTTCTCTTTTTTAAGGGGAAATGTTTCTGAAATTAGAACATTATACAAAGAATTACTAATTGGAGTTACAGAATTCTTTAGGGATAAAGAAGCCTTTGAATTAATTGAAACAGAAGTAATTCCTGAAATAATATCTAATAAGAGTTCAGGAGACGAAGTAAGGGTCTGGGTTAATGGCTGTTCTACTGGAGAAGAAGCCTATTCCATAGCTATCTTATTGCAAGAGTATATGGAAGAGAATGATATAAATTTTGATGTAAAGATTTTTGCCACTGATATTTCTAAAGATGCTATTCGCCAAGCAAGTATCGGTGAATATCCAGCTAGTATTGCAGCAGATGTATCTATAAATAGATTAGAAAAGTATTTTGTGAAGAATGGTGACCGCTACAAAGTTAATGAAAAGGTCAGGAAGACTGTTATCTTTTCCGTTCATAATGTAATTAAGGATCCACCTTTTCATAAGATGGATTTAATTACGTGTAGAAACTTATTAATCTATTTTAAGGTAGAATTGCAGCAGAAAATATTTTCAATCTTTCATTTTGCTCTTAAAAACAAAGGTTTTCTATTCTTAGGTTCTAGTGAATCAATTGGTGATATGCAGAGCTACTTTGCTACTTATAATTCTAAATGGAGGATTTATCGCTGTAAGAATAAACATGGGACTAAGATAAGTAAAGATGCAGTTAATAATTTGAATTTAGAGACTGATTTCAATAGCGATAAGTTTCAAGTTGATTTTGAAGGTAATTACAATCATAAGCGCAGTAATGTACAAGAGAAGATAATAGAGAAGATTAATGACCGGTTGGTAGATAAGTATATTCCTCCATCAGCCATAATAGATGAAAATAATCAATTAATCCATGTAGTGGGGAATGTTAATAAGTATTTGCAGATACCAATTAATAAAGTGAGTCTCAATGTTTTAGATATGGCTCCTAAGAGTCTATCCCTAATCTTAAATGTATCTATTAATAGAGTACGGAGAGAAAAAGAAGAAGTAGTCTATAAAAATTTTCAAGTAGAAGAGAAGCAAGAGTTGGGAGTAGTAGATGTACAGATTAGCCCTCTCTTTACATCTAAAGATGAGCGAGAGTTAATTGCAATTAGCTTTATTGCAGTAGATGAGGAGGAAGAGGGACAGAGTATAGAAGAAGTTGAGCCAGGACAGCAAGAGCGGATTAATGAGTTAGAAAAAGAGTTAGACTATACTAAAGAGAATTTAAGGGCTACAATTGAAGAGTTAGAGGCATCTAATCAGGAATTACAGGCAACTAATGAAGAACTATTAGCCTCTAATGAAGAGCTGCAGAGTACAAATGAAGAGTTAGAATCGGTTAATGAAGAATTGGTAACAGTCAATTCAGAGCACCAAGAAAAGATAGAAGAGCTGACTAAATTGAATAATGATATTAATAATCTCTTAAAGAGCACTAATATTGGAACTATCTTCTTAGATGAAGAACTAAAGATTAGGAAATTCACTTCAGTAGTTGATGAGAATATTAATTTAAAAGAGCGGGATATAGGACGACCATTAAAGGATATCTCCCATAATATCAAGTATGATAATTTATTTACTGACTGCGAAGAGGTCTTAGAGACTTTAATTCCAAAGGAAAGTAGAATAGAAACTGATAATGGTGATTGGCATTTAGTCAAGATCCATCCTTACCGCACAGAACAGGATGAGATTAAGGGAGTAGTAATTACCTTTATTGATATTACAAAGTTGAAGATGGCTAATAAGCGTTTGCAGAAGTTAAGAGATGCAGTTAATAAGAGCCCTCATATGGTGATGATTACAGATACAGATGGCATTATTGAATATGCCAATAATGCTAGTGTGAATAGAACTGGTTATAGTAAGGATGAACTGATAGGAAATTCACCAAGTATCCTACAGAGTCCTAAGACGAGTAAAGCTAAGTATAAAGAACTGTGGAATACAATTACAGCCGGCGAAAAGTGGACAGGTGAATTCTGTAATCAAAAGAAGAATGGACAACTTTATTGGGAGAAAGCGATCATCTTTCCTCTCTTAGATGAAGAAGGAGAAATATCTAGCTATATTAAATTTGCTGAAAATATAGATGCTCAAAAGGCACGGGAAGAAGAGATAAAGCAATTGAGGGAAGGGAAACAAAGATTAAGGAAGAAATTAGATACAGAAAGGGATGAAGATGACTAAATCAAAAGAAAAGGCTCATTTGCGCCAGAAGGCAGAAGCAAAGCTGATTCAAGAAGAGTTAGAGCAAAAGATAGAGGAAGAAGATAATTTAGAAGAAGTAATTGAAGATTTAAAGGTACACCAAATAGAATTAGAATTGCAAAACCAAGAGCTTAAAGAGACCCGTGAAGAGTTAAAGCAGGCTAAAGAACGCTATTATTCTCTTTATAATTCAGCGCCGGCAGCATACTTTACTTTTGATGAGCAGGGGATTATTTTAGAGGCTAATCAGACTGCTGCTGAACTGCTGCAAGAAGAGAAGGGTTTTAT
The DNA here is from genome assembly GCA_046482455.1 of Halanaerobacter sp. Classification (GTDB taxonomy): domain Bacteria; phylum Bacillota; class Halanaerobiia; order Halobacteroidales; family Halobacteroidaceae; genus Halanaerobacter. The sequence continues at coordinate 7,533 of JAWOFC010000026.1, forward strand.
TCTAGATAAGCCAATGATGGTCTATCTGACTCCTCAAGGACAAGATGATTTTTATCATCACCGTCAGAAAGTATTAAGTACTGAAGAACAGCAAAGTTGTGAACTAGAGATGCGGACTAAAGCAGGAGATAAAACCTATGTCAGAATGGAGAGTAAGATTTTAGATAAGGGAGGAGTAACTCAGCTCTTTTCAGCAGTGATTGATATTACAGAAAGAAAAGAACAAGAGCAGAGATTAAAAGAGGCAAAAAAGGCAGCTGAAGTAGCTAGCCGAGCTAAGTCGGAGTTTTTAGCCAATGTAAGCCATGAGATTAAGACTCCTTTAAATGCAGTCTTAGGATTTAGTCAGCTATTAAAGACAAAATTAGATGATAGTGAGCAGTTAGACTATCTTGATTCTATTAAGGATGCTGGTGATAATTTACTTGCTTTAATTAATGAAATTTTGAGTCTAGCTAAAATTGAAGCAGATGAATTAAAGAATAGTTATACTTATTTTGATTTAAAAGAGATTTTATTAGAAATAAAGGAAATCTTTAGTCATAAGATACATGAAAAAGGATTGGACTTTATAATAAGTATGGATTCTGCACTGCCATTAATTAAGTTAGATGAATTTAAAATCAAACAGATACTATTGAAGCTATTAAGTAATGCTTTAAAATTTACAGAAGAAGGATATATAAGACTTGAACTAAAATTCGAAAGAAGAAAAGATGAACTAATAGATTTAGATTTAGGAGTTGAGGACACAGGAGTTGGGATTGCTGAAAAGAAGCAGGACGATATTTTTAAATCTTTTCAGCAAGAAGAAGAAGTGATTAATAAACAGTATCAAGGTATTGGTCTAGGTTTAACGATTACGAAGAGACTAGTTGAGATAATGGATGGTCAATTGAGTGTAGAGAGTGAGGTAGGAGAGGGCAGTAAGTTTGAACTGCAGTTTTGGGGTTTGGAATATAAGCAAAAAAAAGTAGATAATGATTTTGTACCGCAGAGTATAAATTTGAGTAGAGCAGAGATAGCAAAAGTAGTTAGTAGATTACAGGATTTAATGGTAGAGTATAAAGACTTAAAGACTGCTTTTGTTATGACTGATGTAGAAGAGTTTGCCCAAGAATTATATGCTGTAGGAGAAGATTATAAGTTTGATAGATTGATGAATTATGCTAAAAGATTGCAAGATTTTGTGGCAGAATTTGATTTTATAAGGGCCAAAAAACAGTTTAGCCAATTTGAAAAGCTGCTATCAGATTTAGAAGCACTGCTTTAATCTATTCTGTGCTTGAGAAATGGGGGAGGACTATGAGTAATAATTTTGAAGAGGAAAGTCATTTGAGAGAGAAAGCAGAAGAGAAACTAGATCAAGAAGAGTTAGAAAGAAGGATTAAAGAAGAAGATGATTTAGAGCAAGTAATTGAAGAGCTGAAAGTACATCAAATAGAGTTAGAGCTGCAAAATCAAGATCTAAAAGAGACGCGCAAGAATTTACAGCAGGCTAAAGAGAGATATTATTCTTTATATGACCTATCTCCAGTAGCTTATTTTACTTTTGATAAGGAAGGAGTTATTCTAGAGGTCAATAGCACTGCTGTTCAGTTATTAAAAGAACAGCGTAATTTTATATTAGATAAGCCTGTGATGGTTTATCTTCCTCCTCAAGGACAAGATGATTTTTATCATCACCGGCAGAAGGTATTAAATACTAAAGAACAACAGAGTTGTGAATTGCAGATGAGAACTAAAACCGGAGAAGAATTGAGTGTTAGAATGGAGAGCAAACTCTTAGATGAAGAAGAGGATAGAGTAAAGATCTTTTCGGCTGTAATTGACATAACAGATAAAAAAGAGCAGAAAGAAGAGATCAAAAAATTATCACAGGCAGTCGAACAGAGTCCAGCTACAATAGTAATTACCGATAAAGAGGGACAGATAGAATATGCTAATCCAAAGTTTGAAGAAGTAACTGGCTATAGCTTAGAAGAAGTGAAAGGAAAGGATCCTAGTATTTTGAAGACGGACTTACATGCGCCTGGATTCTATGAAGGACTGTGGGAGACTATTAGTAAGGGGCAAGAATGGCAGGGAGAATTTTATAATCAAAAGAAGAATGGCGACTATTATTGGGAGTCTGCTTCTATTTCTCCGATTGTGGATGATGAGGGAGAAGTAACCCATTATATTAAGTTAGGACAGGATATTACAGAACGTAAAGAATTGGAAGAAGAGCTGAAGTTAAAGAACAAGGCTATTGAATCTTCGATTAACGCAATCGCTGTGGCTGATTTAGATGGTAAGTTTATCTATATTAACCAATCCTTTGTCGAGATGTGGGGCTATAGTGAAGAAGAGATTATTGGTAACACGGTAGCAAAATTTTGGCATGATGAAGAGCAGATTCAGCGGATGAAGAAAATCTTATTAGAAGAAGGTAGTTTGATTAAAGAGTTAGAAGGTTTTAAAAAAGATGGTTCTAAAATTCATGTACAGGCTTCATTAAATATCGTTAAGGATGAAGGAACTCCGCTTTATCAAATGGCTTCTTTGGTTGATATCACGAAACGTAAGAAATCAGAAGAGAAATTAGCTAATTATGCTGCGGAATTAGAGAAGGCTAATAATAAGATTGAAAGTGAACTGGCTAAAGCCCAACAGATGCATCAAAAGTTCTTACCTTCTCAGTTGCCAAAAATAGATTATTTGGATTTTGCAGCCCATTATCATCCTAATAAGAACTTAGGTGGAGATTTTTATAATATATTAGAGGTTGATGATTATTTAATCTTTTATGTAGCAGATATTACAGGACACGGCTTAGATGGAGCAATGTTAAATATATTTGTGCGTGAGACAGTT
>JAWOFC010000045.1:0-7989 GCA_046482455.1 Halanaerobacter sp.
CTATGAGGTATGAGCTGTGAGTGAAAAGCAAAAAAAATAGTGATCAGTAAGTAGTGATCAGTAGAAAGTAGGCAGTAAGCAAAAAATACTGTATATAGATTACGCAGTTAATATGCTATAAGTAGAGCGAAGGGGGTTACACGGAGAGTTTTCTGTATTTTAGAAAACTCGGAGGATGAGTAAAGCAGTGATGAGTAAAAAGTCAAAAGTCAAAAGTCAAAAGCAGAGAATAAAATAAGAAAGTCAAAAGCAGAAAAGCAAGCTGACAGCTGAAGGCTGCTCAAGACTCACGGCTCACGACTCAAAGCTGCTTGTATGTTTATGCTGAGGACTGACAGCTGACGACTGATAGCTGATTGTATGCTGAAGGCTGAAAGCTGACGACTGATAGCTGACTAAGGGGGCTAAGTTTTGCGAACTAATATATCTAAATTACTTTCTAAATTCAAACTTCCGCTAGTTGACCGCTATTTATTATGGGAGTTTTTAAAGCCATTTCTATTTTCTATCTTTGCAATTACAGTGATTACAATAAGCAGTACTCTATTTGAGATGATGGATATGATCATCGTTAAACAAGTGGCTGCTATTAAGGTCTTAAAATTACTACTCTATAAACTGCCTGATGTGATGGTTAAAAGTTTTGGAGTTGGAGTCTTATTTTCGACTATTCTCTCCTTAACGCAGTTAGTAAAGAATAATGAATTTACTGCGATGCGGATGGGAGGAATTGGTCTCCATCGGATTATGCTGCCTTTTTTAATCTTAGCGATTATAATTAGCGGCAGTACGTACTTTATTAATGAGCATGTAGTACCTTGGACCAATCACCGCTCGGAGAATATAGTACGCCGCATTATCCTTCAGGATGGAATTCCTACTCTGCAAGCAGGGGTCTTCTTTAAAGGCGTTGAAGATAGATACATATATATCAATGAGATTAATCGCGATACAGGAGAGATGAAGGATATCATCGTCTATGAGCTTCAAGAAGAGAAGACATACCCGCGCATGATTACAGCTAAAAGAGGCTATTTTAAGAATAAGGTCTGGCATCTACAGCAGGGTAAGGTGCAGAAGTTTAATGAAGAAGGGAAGGTAATCTATCAATCAGGTTTCCAAGATTTTGAAATTAATGTTAATAAAAAGTTAGATAACTTCTATGGAGAGCAAAAAACTACTGCTGAGATGAGCCGCCAAGAATTGCAAGAGGATATTGAGACCTTTAAAAAGAGTGGACTAGAAGTTGATTCCTTAATGGTTGATTATCATCGTAAATTAGCTACCCCGTTTGCTAGTCTGATTTTCGTCTTAGTGGGGGCACCTTTAAGTATTAAATCAGATAAGGGAAAAGTATTTGGGATTGTAGCCAGCATCATTACTATCTTATTTTACTATATCTTTATGTCCTTTTGCCGCTCTTTAGGTGGTAATGGTCTTTTAAATCCTATATTAGCAGCTTGGCTGCCGAATATAGTTTTTGCAGTAGTGGGAGGAGCTCTATTAATCAAAGAAGAGTTTTTAAACTTTTTTTAGCTCTCTAGTGAGAGGAGAGTAATTATTGATGAAGATAGTAGATAAGTATTTAACCCTAGAATTTATAAAACCGTTCTTTATTGTCTTATTTGCTCTAACTGTAATTATGATCAGTACTTTTTTATTCCAACTAACAGATTTTATTATTATTAAGAAAGTGCCGCTGTTAAAGGTTGGGCAGCTCTTGCTTTATAAGCTGCCGTCTTTTGTTGTAGAGACTCTATCGATGGCAGTCTTATTTTCTACTCTCTTAGCCTTGAGTAGATTAGTCAAAGATAGTGAGTATACAGCCTTGCGGATGGGAGGTATTACTTTTAAGAGGTTATTAGTACCTCTCTTAATCTTAGGACTCTTAATCAGCGGCGTCACATACTCATTAAATGAGCATTTAGTACCCTGGGCCAATACTAGATATGAGAATGCAAAAGATAGACTAATCAATAAAGAAGAGAAACCACACTTAAAAGAAGATCTCTTCTTTAAAGGAGAAAGTAATCGCTACTTTTATATTAAAAAATTAGACCAACGCCAAAACCAAGTCACTCATGTTCTAATATATGATCTTAATAAGAATCAACTATTAACTGCTCCGCAGGGTCAAGTCAAGGATGATATTCTAAATCTGCAGGAGGGAATTAGATCTAATCTTGCCTCTGATGGCTATCTTGACGGGCAGTCTGAATTTGAAACTAAACGAATAGACTTAAAACAGGATATAGATCAACTCATCGATAAACAGAAAAAGCCTTCTGAACTAAGCAGCAGCCAATTGAAAGAAAGGATTCGGATCTTTAAACAGAGCGGTCTTGATACGACAAAATTATTAGTCGAGTATCATTTTAAGCTAGCTCAGTCCTTAGCCTGTTTAATCTTTGTGCTAATTGGAGCACCTTTGAGTGTTAAATCTGACCGCGGTCGAGTGGTAGGAATTATTATTAGTGTAGTAATCGTTTTTGTCTACTATGTACTATTATCCCTCTCAAAATCTTTAGGTAAGAATGGACTGTTAACTCCTTTTTTTGCAGCGTGGCTGCCTAATTTAATCTTTGTCTTATTAGGGAGTTCCTTAATTATTAAGGAGGATAGCGTGATCAACTGAAGAAAGAGGTGAGTGAGAATTAAAGCTTTAAAATTTTCGTTGTTAGTGATAATATTAGTATTAGCTTTAAGTGCTAATACTTGGGCGCAAGATAAAGTCAATTTAGATGCTGATGATGTACAATATTATAGAAAGAAGAATCTTATTGTAGCTAAGGGGAATGCCCATCTAAAGGCAGAGGAAGTCGAAATCTGGGCAGATGAGTTGAAGATAGATATGGAGGAGAATACCTTAACTGCCTTCGATAATGTAGAGGTGCAGGGTGAAAATAGAAGAGTTGAAAGTGAAAAATTAGACTATAACTTCAAAGAATCGGCTGGTATCTTTGTCAATGCAGAGAGTATAATTGTAGATAATAGTATTGATGGGAAGCTCTATTTAAGTACGCCGCAAATAGATTATAAAGAGGATAAGAGTGAATTAGACTCTGCAACTTCTACTAGCTGTGATTATGAGCATAATCATTATGAGATTAGTTCTAATAGTGTAGTGATCCACCCCGGTGATAAGATTATTGCTTATCATAACTTCTTATGGGAGTTTAATGCTACAGTACCGATCTTTTATGCTCCTATCTTAATCTATTCGCTCGAAGATGATGAACAGGTTTTAGAGCATCAGATCGGGCGCAGCGAGGTCAGAGGCTGGTTTTTGAAGAATACTTATAATTATACGGTGCACAGTAGAGGGGAAGAGGGCTGGCGTGATAAGCTAGATGGAGATAAAGGGTCCCTTTATTTTGATTACTTTCAAAATACCGGCTTAGCCCTTGGTCTTAAACATTACTATCATTATCGCGAAGATAGACATGCTTACTTCTATCTCTATACCGAAGAGGATAAGCTCAACCCAAACTTTGGCCCGTGGATTAGTGCTGAATTAGATAGTTACCTAAGAGATACTAATACTACTCGACAGTATAATTTAGAGTATAATAATCATGAGAGTGATTACTTTTCCTCCCCGGAAGAAGTAAGTGACTTTGAATTTGATTTCAGTCAAGATAATCAGTTTACAGAATGGGATAGTGAGCTTGATTTTAATTATGAGAATAATGAGAGCTATAAACATAAGACTGATTTAGGTCTTGAATTCGATGGTGAGATCAGTAATACAGAAGAGCTAGAGATTGAATTAGATCATGCTTTTGAGGATAATGACTCTAGTTATAGAACAGAGATTGAGCGAGAGTATGATTTAGGTATCGGTTATGAGAAGGATTTAGATGAAGACCATTATAAGGATAGATTAGAGTTAGACTTAGACTATGATTATGATAATGGTCGTGATATAATGAAAGAGTATGGTCTAGATTTAGGAGTTAGAAAGCATTTTACTGAAGAACATTATTTTGATTATAATTACAACTTTAATGATCCGCTCGATAGCGGAGAGATAGAGGATAATTACTTAGACGAGGTTGATGATGAAAAGACAGGTCATCTACAGTCTTTACTCCTGGCTAAAGAACAAGCTGATGACTTTTATGATTGGGAATTAGAGACGAGAATATTCCAACAAGATAGCGAGGTTGGTTATTATTATCTACCTGAAGCTGAAGCAACTCTCTATCCAGGCTCGATTTGGGATAACTACTATCTAAATAATTTAGATCTCTCTTTAGGTGGTGCTAATAAGTATGCTAGCAGCTGGGGGCGTAAAGAGCAGAATAGTTATTATCAAGTAGAGTATTATGATGTAGTAGATGCACCGTTAAATAATAGTCTAATCATTGACCAAAACTATCAACAGGACTACTATAGTACAGGAGAGAGCCGTTGGTTTAATGAGAGTAGATTAGTCTTAAATACAGGAATTTTAAAGAATTGGAATAATGAATTATCCCATAACTATACGACTGTCAATGGTGAAGTTCCAGATCGTTTTAGCCAAAAGGATGAAGAGAATAAGTTAGAAGAGCGTTTAGAATGGAGAACGGATAAGAGTAAATTCCATGTAGAAACAGGTTATGATATCTTAGAAGAAGATTATGATCTCTTAAAGAGTGAATTAAATCTAGAGATTAGGGAACACTATCAATGGGATACAATCTTAGCCTATGATCTGAATGATAATGAATATGAAGAGACGCGGACTAACTTAGAGGTTGAATATCCGAATTTAAGATATGAGGCTGGCTTAAAGTTTGATCTGAATAAGTCTGAGTTAACAGAATGGGATACGGAGTTAGACTGGAAGTTTGGCCCCCAAGAGTGGAAATGGCATCTGCTCTTAAATGGAAGCTATGATAAAGCAGATGAAGAACTCGATAAAGCAGAGGTTAGAATAGAGAAGCGTCTGCACTGTCGTAGTATTGCTCTCTCTTATGATCATAGTAAAGAAGAGATCTGGTTTCAGTATGAGATCCTTGCCTTCCCTCAAGGAAAGATTGGAGTGGGAACTAATGAAGAAGAAGGGATGTTGTTTGAGGATGACCTAGGAGGTATCCTAGATGATATGGAAGAAGACTAGAGTATATTTTTTAATTATCTTAGTTTTAGTTATTGCTAGTGTGGGTAGTTGGTATTATATTAAGCAGGGTTCAGAGTCTGATGAGAAAGAAGAGAGTTCAAATTATCAATATCAGGTCGAAGAGCCGCAGCTAGTTAGTTATAGTAATGGACATAAGCGCTGGGATATTGAATCTGATACTATTACCCAGCCTCGAACTGATGATGATGATGAGAAGGTAAAGGTAATCTTAAAAAAGATTGAAGAAGGAAAGCTTTATTCTAACCAGAGATTAGAGTATAAAGTAAAGGCAGATGAGATAGTCTATTTTGAAAAGAGTAAAGATATTGACCTCTCTGGTGATGTGAGATTAGAAGAGGTCTCTGGTGATAAGATATTTGCTGATAAATTAAGCTGGAATGATGAGACTAAACATTTAAAGACTAATAGTGGAGTCAGAGTTGAGATGAAGGATGGTCAGCTTGAAGCGCAAAATATGGACTTAGATCTAGAGCGGAGAGTGATTGACTTTACTGGTGATGTTACTATGAGCTTCAAAGTGAGGGGTGCTCAAGGTGATGAAAAATAAGTTAATTATAATATTAGTTATAGTACTAAGCTGTGGTATAATCTTTTCGAGTCCCACTAATAGTCAAGAAGCTGAGTCTGAGCTTGAACAAGAAGAGCAGCAAGAGACTGAGTCTAAGCAAGAAGATAAAGAAGATGAAGAAGATGAAGAAGAGACTCAACAAGAATCTAATCGAGCTAATCTAAAGGCTGATCGAGTCCGTTATAAAAAAGAAGAGAAGGTTAGGATCGCTACAGGTAATGTAATTTTAGATTATAAAGAAAATCATATTACCTCCAAAGAGTTGAAGATGTATAATGCTGATAACCTATTGGTCTTTAACGATGATGTTAATTTAGAGAGACCAGATGAAACAATTACAAGTGACTATATGGAGTTTAAATTAGATGATGACCAGTTAATAGCAGAAGAGAATGTAGTCTTAAATACAACTAATAATGATAAGGAGCTATACCTAACAAGTGAGTATTTAAAATTATGGACTGAGACAGATGATATATTGGCCCGTCAAGATGTCTATATGGAGTATGACGGTCAAAAGATTCGCGGCGAAAAGTTGGATTATGATGCCGAAGAAGAGAAGATGACAATCACTAAAGAGGCTGAAATTAGAGAAGATGGAGAATGGATTAAGAGTGAACGAATTGTCGTTGATTTAGAGAATGATAATATCGACGCTCAGGGTAAAGTGCAGATGGAATTCGAATTTTAGAGGCAGCACTCAATTTAATAACTATAATTTACCAGCAGGATTTTGTTTACTCCGCTCTTGACTTACGATATAATTTTTGCGGACAGGAGTGAACAAAATGCTGCTTTTTAAGTCTGATTTTATAAAAGATATAGCAATCTTATTAGTGGTTACTATTCTATTAGGAACATTACTTTCATTAGTGATAGGAACTTTAAGTGATTATTATTTTGGTGATGCTGTGAATAGCTTAATTGGCGATTATCAAGGGAATGATCTATTGTTAATTATAGATGAGAGGAAGAAAGAAGAGACAATAGAAGAGATTAAAGAGGTAATTGCTTTAAAAATTCCCGGCTCAGAGCTAAAGAAAGGGATTAATCTAGCGGGGAAGAGTAATCTCTTTATTAATTTAGCCTCTAAGTATAAAAAAAGAGAAGTCTTTATGGAGTTTGAAGACTATTTTGAAGGTGTTAAAGGAGTCTTAACTACTTCTTTGATGATTGAACCGCGCTTAACAGTTGATGGTTTGAAGAATAAATCTAGTCAACTACTAGCAGAGAAGATTCAAAAGCTAGAGCATATAGATTTTACTTTTCCGGACGGGGATAGTCTAGAGGTAGTACTGGAAGGTGCTCAATTTAGAGCAGAGGTAAAAGATGAGATAGAAGATGTTTTAGCGGAGTATCAACTCTTAGGAGTTAGATTTCCTATCAAAGAGAAGGTGACAGACTTAGTTGAGTTATCTGTTCATCTTGAAGGAGAGATTGAAGATAAATTTGAAGTAGATCTTTACAATGTAACTGAAAACAATTCAAGCCGTTTAGGCAGTTTAGTTAAGACTATGACTGAAATGAAGCAGTTTTTAAGTAGTTATAGAGCTGAGGTTGAAGTGGAGTTATTTAAAGGAGAAGAGATAGAAAAGGGGGATAAATTAGTAATTCCTGCCCAAGATGAGAGTATAGACTTGCGGGTTAATCAAGTAAATGATAAGATAGCAACAGCAGTGATTACAACTGGCGATAGTAGAGATATTGTAGGTAAGACAGTCTATATAAAGGGAGCTAATAAATCTCTTAGTGCTGTAGGCGAATTAGAGGTCAATAATCCCCGCCAGAATTTAACTTATTTAGTCACTGAGTTAAATAAGTTATTACCACAGTTAGAGACTATCTTTAGTGCAGCTGATTCATTATTAGTTGATATAGAAGAGATTTTGGACTTAGTAGAGCTCTTAGGAGGTACTACAGCTAAAATAGAAGGATTAAATCATAAATTAATCGGTTATCAGACTGATTTGGCAGAAGTTGATAGCAGAGCATTTAAGGCAGATCTGCTCTCTTTAGAAGAGAGCTTAAGTCAGTTAGTCTCTATAATTGAGAGACTAGAGTTTATGCGTGATTTAATCTTAGACCTCCAAGGAGAAGTAACAGAGCTGCAGTCTAGAGCAGCTGCTGCTAAAAAGGATTTTAGAGCAGGATCGCTTTATTATAATAACTTAGCAGAATTAGAGGAGAATTTAGCTAGCCTAGAGACTAAACTAAAGCAGAATACAGGAACAATTATAGATTATATTAATCGTTATAATCCCTTATTAACAGAGGTTAAAGGTTGGGAGCAGAG
>JAWOFC010000063.1:0-8924 GCA_046482455.1 Halanaerobacter sp.
CTTTTCTAACAGATCACCCAGCTTATCTTGCTGTGCTAGAGCTTCTTCGATATCCTCCTCTTCAACAATTCCCCTGTCAACTAATATCTCCCCTGTTAATTTATCAGCTAATGAGACATCTAGATCATCATCAAAATGATCAGTTACATTAGTAATATCTATCTCACTATCCATCTCCACAAATACAAAAACGTCTTCTATCTCTTCGCGCGGCTCATCTGTTTTCAGTAACACTGTAACATTTAAATAACATTTTTCAGGATTAAGATCATAAACTTCAGGAATTTTTGTTAAATTTATATTACTATCAATAATTTCTCCCAGCTCAGCTAACTCCTCTAATAACATAACTGGGTCTGTTCCAGTAGCAAATAAATCTTCGTTAAAGTCTAACTTTATCTTATAGATCTGCTCTCCTTCTGTAGTACTTTCTTGCTCCACTTGCTGTGGAGTAGCAGAACTATCATGATTCAAGAAAAACTTTAACGATTCCTCAACCTCAGATACTGCTTCTTTGTCAACCTCAAATCCAGCAGTAGTTACTTCTTTAACCATATCTTCTACTAAATCATGTACTTGCAGTAATAGATTTATAATTTCAGAGTTGATCTCTAATTCACCATTTCTAACTTGGTCTAATAGATCTTCACCATGGTGTACAAAGTCAGCTATATCAGTTAAACCAGTTAAACTTGCACTACCCTTTAGAGTATGCAGTGAACGAAAGATCTGATTAATCAAATTTTGGTCATGCGGATTATCCTCTAATTCAATTAAATTAGTATCTAAATCAGCTAAAATATCATTTGCTTCTTCAATAAAGACTTGGAGTAATTGATCGTCTGACATATTCTCCCCCCTTTATTTGACGAATTTTTCAACTACATCAATTAACTGCTGTGGCTCGAAAGGTTTTACCAACCAGCCAGCAGCACCTGCCTTCTTTCCTTTAGACTTCATTCTACTTTGCGATTCTGTAGTTAAGACCAACACAGGAATAAATTTAAACTTGCTATTTGATTTTACTTCTTCAATAAACTCTATCCCTCCCATCCGCGGCATATTAATATCACTAATAATCATCTTAGGACGATCGGACATAGAACTATTTTCTTTTAAGACTTCTAATCCTTCCTTACCATCCTCTGCTAACAAGACTTCATAACCCTCTTTCTGTAAAGTATACTTTACAGAGGAACGAATCGTTTTTGAATCATCTAAGACTAATATTCTCTTATTCGCCATTACTATTATCCTCCTCTAACAGTATTTCTTTCACACCTACTAATGATAGTGTCTGCTTTATATCATAAGAAACATCTTCTAAAAAGAGATCAAAATCCTCCTGTAAGGATGTCTTAACTACTGCCAATAATAGTTGGATTCCAGCAGCATCGATCTCTTCTAAATTACTGCAATTAAAGAGCAGTTCTGTACCTGAAGAAAGACCTTCAATATCATCTATCAAATCAGGCTTGAGTTCTGAAACTGTATAAATAGTTACTTCTTCTGGTAAATCGTACTTTACCTGACCCATTTTAACCCTCCTTTTAAAACAAGGTTAATTCTCCTCCTTCGCTGCCAGCATCAATCTCCATATCAGTAATCTCTTCTTGAGCAGTCTTACGCTCTAAATAACTTGTGAACTTCTCTTCTAATTCTTTTAAACGATCATTATTCTCCTCCCATTCTTCAATTCCTAACTCAGCTAAGTATTCTTCTTTTAACTCCACAGTCTCTTCCTTTAAATTAGATAAGAAGTCAATTACTCTATCTCCTTTATTCTCTAATCTCTGCACCTGATCTAATTCATCATTGACCTTAAATATTTCTGAAATTAGATTATCCACAGAATTATGGAGCCCTTGAATTGCTTCTTTAATCATCTGTTTAGTTAATAATAACTTCTCTTCTGAATCAGAGATTATTTCTGCTGATTGATCAATTTCTATCCTATTCGCTTCTGCTAAACGCACAAACTCTTTATAATCAGCAATCAAGTTATCCTTTAGTTCAAAATAGAGTTCCTGATTTTCCTGGCTAGAAGCAATAAAATTCTCAATTGCATCTTCAATATTCTTAATAAAAGAATTATCCTTGCTGCTAACTCTAGTAAACTCAATTTTGGCCAAGACTTCTACTTTTTTAAAACGGTCAGCAATCTTATCAATCTCAGTAAATCCTGCCTGCAGTCCTTCTATATTATCATAGAATTGATTGTTAGACTGTAATATCTGTTGGTATTCAGACTGTAATTGACCTAACTGTTCAATTAAACCAGGCACAAACTCTATTAGATGCTCATAAATCATATCTATACTCGTCTCTTCTACACTATTATCTCCAGCAAAAAAGTTAACTAATTCTCCCCCTTCTTCTTTGATCTCTGCTAAACCATTCTTCATTTCGGAAAATTTATTCTTTATATCAAATAAAGATTCATTCAACTGCTCTAAAATATTATCCATCAAACGCTGTGATAATCCTGTAGTATTGATAATAAAGACTAATCTATCTAATATTTCTTCTTCGTCCATCCCGTGCAAATCAATTGTATTTAACTCTCCTTTTAAGCTGCCTAATATTTCAATCAAATTCTCTAAATTCTGCCTGATTATATCCTGATTTTGCACTAAAACAAGAATATCATAGACTGGTTCTACAGACTGCTGCACATGATCCATAAAATCTTGTAAGATATCTGAGGTAGCATCTAATGACTCTAAAACCTCTGAAAAGACTTCTTTAATCTCAACTTTATATTCATTAGATATTTTTGTTTCTGTCTCTATTAACTGCTCTAACTCTTGAGCAAAGGTATCATTCCAATCCTTTAAGTTAATAATCTGTTCTTTAATTGTCTCATATTCTTTCTGGATTTGGGATGACAAATCATTAATCTCATCAGATATTACTCGAAAAGCAGCTCCTTCTTTATCAGCTTTAACAGAAAATATAATTGCATTGATAGATAGATTATTTAATTTCTTTAAAGTCTGCTTTAATTCATCAATTAAAGTTAGTATTCTACCAAAATCTGTCTTCTCGTGATTGCTATCATCAACAAAGCTCTCTAAGACTCTAGATATATCTTCACGGGCTGATAAAGAATCATAGACCCGATTAAGCTTATCCTCTAAATTCTCAAGCACATCAAGTATCTGAAAACCATCTTTTAAATCAGCATCTTCAGTTTCCGAATCAGTAAAATAACTAATTAAGAGCTCTGTCTCCTCTATCGTATCATCAATTTCAGCCTCTATTTGCGGAAGTTTATCGGAGATTAATCCATAGAAATCCTCCGTTCTATCAATCATATTTTCTAAGACATCTATCTGTGCTTCTAAATCATAATTTAGCGTCTGACTCGAGACATTCATTCCCATCACTACACCTCCCGAAAAACATCCAAATTAAATCCTAGTAGTTAATAAGACTAGAATGTGAATAATATAACTAACTGTTTTCTCTATTAATTCATCTATTCAACAAAATTCTATTTTTTCCTGCATAATTCTTAAATTTAACATATACTTAACCTCATTACTTAGAAAGAAAAAGCTATTCTAATTGTTTTATAAAATGAACTTCATTCCCTATTTGATTATAACCTATATAATCACCAATCATATTAGCAATCATAACTCCCCGTCCTCTTTCATTACCATCTTCTAGATTCAAATCTTCACATGCTAAAGCAGATTCCCAATCAAAACCAGTTCCTTCATCTTTAATTACTAAGTATAGACTATAGTTAGTGATTACAAGATTAACATAAACTTTTTTAGCCTTATCAAATTGATTACCATGTTCTATTGCATTAGTTACTAACTCTTGTAAAACAATTAATAGACTCTGTTTAAGATCAGTACCAATTTCATTTTCATTTAATAACTTAAAGAACTCCTGCTTTAAAGGATAAAAATCATCCATACTGCTTTTTATATTCCAATTTCTTTCTATTTTTTCATCTAACTTGCACCGCAGAGAAAAAATAGTAACATCATCTGCTCCTTGTTCATTAACAGAGAAGTTATGAAAATCATTCATAATCTCTTTTAACATAAATTCGGGCTGCAAATAGTAATTTGCAGCTAGTATCTCCTTTAATCTCGTAATTCCATACTTTTGTCCTTGATTATCTTCTTCAATCAACCCATCGGTAGTTATTAATAGACTGTCCCCAGGCGTTAATTGAACTACCTGATCATTAAATTCATATTTATCCATCTCAACTACAGCTGAAATTGGCAGATCAGCTTCTTCGATCTCTTTAATCTCACCTTGTGAGGAAAGAATAAGTGGTGGAATCTGAATTCCAGCATTAACCATTTTCAACTCTTGAGTCTCTAAATTTAAAATCCCTACTGCTAAACAGATGAAATAGTCAGCTGGAAAATCCTCTTTCTTAAACTCCTGCAGCACAAATTCAATAATATCACTTGGAGAGAGTTTACAATCAAGAGAAGAATGTGATAATAAAAAGCTATCAATTGCCCCCCGGATAAAAATATTTAAGATTGCTCCATCTAATCCATGACCAGTAACGTCAGCTATATAAAAGATTAATAGTTCATCAATCTTCAAGATATTATAAAAATCTCCACCTATCTTTTCCGCCGGCTGATAATATGTAGCACAATCTAAGTTTTCCAATTCAGGGAAATCAGATGGTAAAAACTGTTCATGTAAGCTTTTAGCCTTATTCAAATCTTCATTTATCTTATCATTAGCCTGTTTTAGCTGTTGAGTCTTCTCTTCAAGTTCTTTTTCATATTCTTTACGTGCAGTAATCTCTTCCCCAACCTTTAAATAATGGTCAATATCACCATCATTATTTAAAATTGGAGAAATTGAAGCATCTTCCCAATAGCATTCTCTATTCTTCTTCTTATTATAGAACTCATCTCTCCATTCATTACCAGCAGTAATAGTTTCCCACAATTCATTATAGAACTCCTGCGAGTGATAACCTGATTTTAAAAGCTTAGGATTTGCCCCCTTAACTTCTTCATACTCATAACCAGTAATCTCAGTGAATTTTGGATTAGCATATTCAATACGCCCATCAACATCAGTGATTACTACAGTGCTTGGACTCTGTTTAACTACTTGACCTAGTTTACCTACTTCTTCTCCCATTTTACGAATAATGGTTAAATAAACTAGATAAAAGGATAGAGTCTTAATTAGATGTCCCACTATTGACTGCAGGTCTTGTATGTAGAATATTTCTGCAATAATAGTTGTTAACATTGCCAAAAATAACAGCTTGAAGTTATAGTCATGAAAGGACTCGCGTCTCTTTATTAATAAAATAATAGCAGCAGTTACTGCTGTCATAATTAGCACTTCACTTACAATTTTAAAATTAGATACTACTCCAGTTGTTGAATATATTGCAGGAAAGATATCCCACCTTAAAGTTGCTGCTGCTAAAAAAAGAGAGAGGGCAAGATATATAAATATAGTTTTAAATTTTTTAATCTTCTTCTTATTATAAAAATAGAAGGCAAATAATAATGAAGCCCCTTCTATGCTTCGCCCTATCAACCATAATTGTGCGGACAAATTTAGATTATTCCCCCTAATAAGATCAAACTTAGCATAAGTTAATAGACTTAATAAATCAAAAAAAGCTATGAAACCATAACTAATTCCTAACAAGGTAAAATAATTGTTATAAGAGATCTGATAATCGCGCACAGCAATAATAAAGATATTAACTGCTATCATAACAGCTATTAATTCAACCACTACAGAATATAATAACCCATTTCCTAGCACATGATTAAGCAGAAATGAAATTAACATTCCAACTCCTATAATTTCTATTATTTTTTGATTAGTTTTTGCACTCATAGAATTTACCCCTTATAACTCTAGGATAGAAAAAAGGTCTGATAGAGACCAGACCTAATATATTTATTCTATTCCTTCAATATCTAAAACTTTATTCAAATGAATCATTGAGAACATCTTCTTGACATACTCGTTATTTAAATTAATAACTTTTAAGGCCCCATTCTTTTCTTTTAAACGCTTATGAATTAATAATAGTTTTCCTAGACCTGAACTATCAACACTCTCCACTTGTCTAAAGTCAATAGTAATCTCTGTATAACCTTGTTTAATTAAATCTAATAACTCCTCTTTTAATTCCTGTGAATTAGTAATATCAATCTTTTGATCAGCTAAGACTGTAACTTGATCTTGACCTTTATTTGTGATTTCCATTTTATCTCCTCCTAGTACTTTAAAATATTAAAATTATTAATAATCTAAGTTATTCAAATAGAGTTAATTCTCCACCTTTAGATTGCTTTTGTTTATCAATATGTTCTTTTTCTTGTCTTGTTGTTCTCTCTAAATGACCTTCCATCTTAATTCTTCTCAGATAAACACTAAAATCTTTAGGAAAAAAATATATCTTTCTACCTGCCTCTCCTCCAGTATCGCGAGCCAAAATTGGAATATCTTCATTTTGTAAATAAGAAACTGCAAAATCAACATTAGCATAGGGCACACCAGTCTCATTATGCAGTACTTTTCCTCCACCAAAAACTTTAGCCTGTAGTCTATTCCTTCTAGCCCCCTTCTTCAACATCTCATTAATTAATAGTTCCATAGCATGAATCCCATACCGAGAATCTTGACTTAATAACATCTGTTCTGGGTCAGCACTTTTAGAGATCATAATATGATTAATCCCAGCAATATTACTAAATTTATCTACCATACAGACTGCCACACAAGACCCCAATAGAGTTGATAAGATTACTTTTGGATCATTAGTAGTATAATATTCTCCAGCAAAAATCTCGACCATTGGTTTATTAAACTTTCGATTAAAAGTCTTTTTCATAAATTTTCACCATCTTTAAAGAAATTATATCACAATAATAGCAATTAATAAAATAATAATCTTGTTTTTTCTACAAAATAATGTACTTTCCGCATTAATTTAGTTAAAAGCAAAACCGTAGGAAGAATCCTACGGTTTTGCCAATATATCAATCTAAGCTTTCCATAACCCATGTACGTCACAATATTCTCTAACTTTAACTATCTCATCTGCATCTACATCGAATACAGCTTTTGGCTCATCACCAGGATTTAATTCAGCTCTTAAAACCTGATCAGCAGTTAAAACTTCAATGAATCTAATAGAATGATCTTCTTCCATTGGATGCAAAGTTGTACCTACAACAACTTCAACTCCACCTTCTACCTCATTAACTACTGGCACATGCTTCTCATTAGCTGCATCTTCAGTCTGTTCTTCTAACTTATTCATCTCCTCACCACAACAGACTAAAGCAGGTTGTCCAGCTTCAGCTACCTCTACTACATTCCCACAAATATCACACTTGTAAATATCTCTTATTTCAATTCCCATTAATAAATCCTCCTTTAAATTTTTTAGTATACCTTTATCAGGTACATAATTCGACCTAGATTCCAAAAAAGAGACTAAAACTCTTTCCATTTACTATTATTAGATACCAATGATAATAATTCCTGCTTATTTTTAAAATTTTTTATTGATAAACTAAAGCAGCTTTGTTATAATTTTTTTAGTTAACCCCTCAAATTTAGAGTTAACAAAAAAGGAAAGGAGTGAGTATCATTAATTCATTTTCTATTAGTACTAAGGAATTAATTCTTGTAGCATTATTTGCAGCTTTAACTGCCATTGGAGCATTTATCAAAATCCCTACTCCCTTTGGAGTTCCCTTTACCCTACAGCCATTATTTGTCATGTTTGCTGCTAGTCTATTAGGAGCAAAGTTAGCTTTAATCAGCCAACTTGTTTATATCCTAACTGGTTTAGCTGGTTTTCCTATCTTCACTAAAGGCGGCGGCTTTCATTATATTTTTCAACCTACCTTTGGTTATTTAATTGGTTTTGCAGCTGGAGCTTATGTAATTGGTAAGATAATTGAAAATAGAGAAAAAAAGATTAGTAACTTTTTAGGGGCTAACTTTGCTGGTTTAATAGTCTTTTATACCCTAGGAGCCTCTTATTTATATTTAATTATGAATTTTTATATTGGTCAAGATTACCCAATTAACAAGGCGCTGATAGGTGGATTTTTAGTCTTTTTACCTTGGGATGCTCTTAAAGCAGTCATTACTTCTATTATTGCACCTAAAGTTATCAACAGAATTAAAGAGATTAGTCCAATAGTTCAACAGTAAACAAAAAGAAACAAAGAACCGCTGGAAAACATCCCAGCGGTTCTTTGAAATAATTAGCAACAACAGCCCTGACCATGTTCATGATCGTGACCATGATGCGCATCTTCACCTTGAATAGCCTTACTTAAAACCTGATTTACCTCTTCCATAATCTTATTAAACTCTTGCTGCTTACTCATTAGTCCACTAATAATTTCATTCTCCTGCATATCAGCACGTAAAGACTCTATTTCATCTTTCATTGCTTCATTTATGTTTCCACCAGCCTGCTGCATCATCTGCATCTGCTGCTGTTTAGTCTGAAACTTCTCAAGAATAGACTTTGCTTCATCATCTTCTTCTACCTTCTTTTCTGCTTCTTTTAATGCTTGAAATTCATCAGAATCTTCAATAGAAGCTGCTAACTCTTCTGCTTTTTCTTCTAAAGACATTAGATTAATTTCCCCTTTCAAATTTTAAATTATATAAGTCTGATTTCTAAGGCAATCTCAAAAAATCACCACTATTTTGCCTACGACTACCCTAACTTGATTTGATATTAACATTAATCAGCCCCATTGTAAACCTTTATTTGGAATTATATTATTTGAAGTCCCAGACTAAATTATCACTCTTACTATCAGAAGACTGCTCCTTGTGATCTTGTTTCTGCTCTTCTTCACTTTTCTTCTGCTCTTCTTCACTTTTCTTCTGCTCTTGATCATCTTTCTTCTGCTCTTGAT
>JAWOFC010000074.1:0-3495 GCA_046482455.1 Halanaerobacter sp.
CTTTTCTAAATTATCTACATCAGCAATTAAGGCTACCTTCTCTAAATACTCACCTAAGGATGCATCTTCATTATCCGCACTAAACTCTTCCATATCAGATAGTAACTCTTTTATATTCTCAATTCTATTCTTAGCTTCATCAGTATTCTTCTCCCGCAAAGCCTTTAAATAGCCTGTCTCCTTTAAGAGCTCTTCAGTCAACTCCATAATAGAGACTTCATCTTTACGTTTAGCTAAATAATCCATCATCTCTGCAAAGTTATTGACCTTATTACTAAAGCGCGTCGAAATAGAATCGATCTCTTCTACCCTACAGACTGCCTCTAAAAGACTAAGCCCTTGCGAACTAGCAAAGTTCTTTAGTCTATCTAAAGTAGTCGGACCAATCCCGCGGCTCGGTTCATTAATAATGCGCTCTAAGCTAATATCATCTTCAGGATTATAGAGCACCTTCAGATATGATAATAGATCTTGAATCTCTTTACGCTCATAGAACTTAAAACCGCCAATCATGCGGTAAGGAATTCCCTCTTTTAATAATCTCTCTTCTAAATTCCTCGATTGGGCATTAGTCCGATAAAGAATAGCAGAGTCATTGAGACTATAACCTTCCTCCTCTAACTCTTCAATCTTTTGAGCAATATAACGCGCTTCATCCTTAGCATCTTGCGCCTCATAGAGTTCAATATCATCACCCTCAGGATTATCCGTCCATAGCTTCTTCTCCTTGCGCTCGGAATTATTGACCACTACATTATAAGCAGCATCTAAGATCTTCTTAGTCGAACGGTAATTTTGCTCTAATCTAATCACTTCCGTATCAGGATAGTCCTCTTCAAACTCCAATATATTACTAATATCTGCCCCGCGAAAGCCATAAATTCCTTGGTCATCGTCGCCTACTACACAGATATTATTATACTTTTGGGATAATAGATTCACTAGTCTATACTGCGCATGGTTCACATCTTGGTACTCATCAACCAGTATATACTTAAACTTCTCTTGATAATAGTCCAAAACCATCTCATTTTCTAAAAACAGCCTTACTGTCTGCATAATCAAATCGCCGAAGTCTAGAGCATTATTCTCTTTTAAACGCTTTTGATACTCTGGATAGACCCGCTCTATCTTCTCCTCTTGATAACTCTCGGCTCTAAAGTCATCCGGGCCAACTAACTCATTCTTGGCTGCAGCAATCCGATAGAGACAACTTTTAGCATACTTCTTCACATCAATATCTAAGTCCTTAAGAATATTCTTAATCAATTTCTTCTGGTCATTAGTAGCAAAGATAACAAAATTAGAATCATAATCAAGTTTAGCTGCCTCTCTGCGTAAGATGCGCACACATAAAGAATGGAAAGTGCTCATCCAGATTGGCCCGCTGTCCTTTTTAATTAAGTTATTAACCCGCTCTTCCATCTCATTAGCAGCCTTATTAGTAAAAGTGACTGCTAAAATATTAGCCGGATTAACTCCATAGTTACGAATCAAATAAGCAATACGGTGGGTTAAGACACGCGTCTTACCGCTCCCTGCCCCAGCTAAGATCAAAAGCGGTCCATGGTTATGTTTAACTGCCCTTTTCTGCTCAGGATTTAAACCCTCTAAGATATCCATCAATTGGCCCCCTAAGTTCATAAATAATCCCTTCTTACAAATCCAGTTTTAATTATATATTAAACTACTAATTTTGTCTAATCTATCAAGTGATTTTTCTCTATAAACACAAAAAATAATTACTTTTAAAAGAGTAATTTCTTCCTTACGAGTACCTAGAATGATTTTTCAAAAGAAAATATTCTTCATATTCAAACCCACAAAAAAATAAAATAATAATAGACTAGTTTTGATTTTAAGCTTTTGATTTATGTTCTTGACTTTACGATTTTGACTTTAATTATCAATTATCAATTAAATGTTTTTGACTCTATGTTCTTGACTTCATGCTTTTGACCTTAATTGTCCATTCTCCATTATCAATTATTAATCCGGAGGTGTTTACTATCAAAAAACTACTAATCTCTTTCTTCATCTTCATCTTAATAGCTTCCTTTTTAGTAAGCAGTCTAGTCAATCTAGTTCAAAATCATCAATCTAGTGCTGCTCAGAAGACAACTCTACCAAAGACAGAACTACAGGTTCTCGAAGGAAAGAATAGGTCACTCCATCAAATCTCAGAGCCGAGTTTAATCTTATTCTTCCTCCCTCAGTCTCCTAACTGTCAAAAACAGTTAAAGACTTTAACTGAGCTTAATCAAAATAACTCTTATCAAATCAAAGCAGTAGCAATTGGAGATGTTAAACAAGAGGAGTTATTAGAACTAAAAAAAGAGTTAGGGATCAATTTTGACCTCCTAATTGATACCACAGCCAAATTATCAGAGCAGCTAAAGATCTCAACTATCCCTACTTTAGCCTTTTATCATCCTCAGAAAAAAGTTGAGTTTAAAGAAGGATTATACAACAAAGAAGAATTAAGTCATATTATGCAGCAAAAACTAAAAACTGAATAAAAAAAGAAAATATATTATTCGACATTTTTCGACAACTATTTAAACAAAAAATAAAAAAGTAGTGACTGGGAGTCTTAATTCCGGTCACTACTGTAAGTAATTTTTTAACTATGCAGTTTCTGCAGTTGAATCATCAGCTGTTTCTTCCATCTCATCGAGGCATTCTTCACAGATAATCTTGCCCTTAAACTCGATTGTATCCCCTGCATTACCGCAGAATATACAAGCAGGCTCATATTTTTTCAAAATTATCTTATCCCCATCTACATAGATCTCTAGTGGATCCTTCGTATCAATATTTAATGTTCTCCTCAGCTCAATTGGAATCACCATTCGCCCTAATCCGTCTACCTTTCTTACAATCCCTGTTGACTTCATGCTCAAAAACCCCTTTCAGTGATATATATTATTTCTGACAAGATTCGACAATTGCTACTATGAATTATATCAGTTATGTCAACTTTTGTCAAGAGATTTCCAATATAAATATTAATTTTGTTTAATTATCAAATTAAACAAAATAATAATTCAAATCCTAAAAATGTTAATTATTTAAAATTTCGCGAGCAATTACAATTCCTGAGGAAGAGGCCTGCATCAATCCGCGGGTGATTCCTGCCCCATCTCCTGCCACATAAAGATCATCAATTTGAGTCTCTAAATTATCTTTAATCTGTAAACGAGAAGAATAAAACTTAACCTCAACTCCATATAAGAGAGTATGGCGCGAATAGACTCCAGGACAGATCTCATCTAAGGCCTGCAGCATCTCATCAATTGCTTTCAGATGTCGATAAGGTAAAACTAAACTTAAATCACCTGGGGTAGCATCAGTTAAGGTAGGCTCTACAATACTTCTTTCAATTCTTTTCGGTGTCGATCTGC
The DNA here is from genome assembly GCA_046482455.1 of Halanaerobacter sp. GTDB lineage: Bacteria > Bacillota > Halanaerobiia > Halobacteroidales > Halobacteroidaceae > Halanaerobacter. Next base: position 3,405 of record JAWOFC010000074.1, read on the forward strand.
GTCCATCTAAAAAGTCTCCTAAACGCTGTACTATTACTCCAGCTCCTAATAAATTAGCCAACTTAGCAACATCTTTACCGTAAGTAATCGG
>JAWOFC010000113.1:0-4570 GCA_046482455.1 Halanaerobacter sp.
CTTTAGCTGAAAGTACTCAAAAAAATCAACACCTTATCTATGCTCTTATCTTTTGAACTTACTCTTTTCTGTTTACTCTCTTCACTGTTTTTTTCTCTTTCCTCAAGGCTCATAGCCTTTTTCTTTACTATCTACTGTTTTTGACTTTATACTCATTACTCTTTACTGATCACTCATCACTGTTTTTTTACTCTTTTTCTTCCTTCGGGTAGCCCATTTCGCTCTACTTTGAGCTAGTTAAGTGCCCAATCTATATACTGTACTTTTTACCTGTTGCCTACTTACTACTGAAAAAATATTCTTAATTACTTAGCTTCGCTCTAAGTGAGCCCTCCGAGTTTTCTAAAATACAGAAAACTCTTCGTGTAGCCCATTTCGCTCTACTTTGAGCTATTTATATTGCGCAATCTATATACTGTACTTTTTGCCTGTTGCCTACTTACTACTCATCACTGCTTTTTACTAATTACTCATCACTGCTTTTTTTACTCTTCACTGTTTTTCTTTAAGGTTCCTGCTTGCACTGTAGTTAAATCTTTAAACCAATCTTTAACCTGCTCTTCTAAATTAAAAGACAACTTATCTTTAGTCTCTTCTTGCTGTTGCGTTATCTTCTGATTATCCTTTCCTTGTTTGTTTTTATGCTCTTCACTCGAATCAATTACAATATAATTGATATTATCCGGTTCTTCCATATTTAATTCCTGCTTAGCAATTCTTTCAACTCTATTTAAAGATTTCAATCTAGCAATTTCTAACTGTAAATGTTCCTTTTTAGATTCCAATCTTCTCTTTTTATCCTCTAACTTTTCTACCATCAAGCTCTTTCTTGAGAGCTGAACATACTGACTAATATACATAATAAAGAACAAAATAATTATAGATATAATAAAGATGATGACCAACATAGTTTTTAAATTAGTAATCTTATCATCCGAATCATTATCTGCACTCTTATTGGACTGGCTATATTTACCGCCGCTATAATTATTAAATCTTTCACTACTCATTAGCAAACTTATTCACCTGCCTCCTACTTTAGAACTTTTATTTCTTCTCTGCTACTCTCAACTTAGCACTTCTAGCCCTAGAATTTTTCTCCAGTTCTTCTTCAGAAGCATTAATAGCACTCTTAGTGATTATTTTTATTTCAGCTTCTTCATCACAGCCGCAGACAGGCATTTTAGGAGGGCAGATACAGTCACGAGCTAAATCTTTAAAAGTATGCTTCACAATTCTGTCTTCTAAAGAATGAAAGCTAATAATAGAGATTCTACCTCCTACTTGTAATCTATCTACAGCATCTTTAATAGACCGTTCAATAATATCTAATTCGTTATTAACAGCTATGCGTAGTGCTTGAAAAGTCCGCTTTGCAGGATGACCACCAGTTCTTCTTGCACTAGCTGGTATTGCACTCTTAATTATTTTCACCAGTTCTAAAGTAGTTTCAATGCTCTCTTCTTTTCTCTTCTCTACTATAAAACTCGCAATTCTTGCTGCCCAATTCTCTTCTCCATAATTGCTTATAATTTCAGTTAATTCTTCTTGACTATAGTTATTAACTATATCAGCTGCTGTTTCCTCACGCCGCTGATCCATTCTCATATCTAAAGGGGCATCATAGCGATAACTAAAACCTCGCTCCGGCTCATCTAATTGATAAGAAGAAACTCCTAAGTCAAATAGAAAACCATCAACAGCAGGTACTTCTAACTTCTTTAATACTGCATCTAAATTTCTATAATTATCCCTAATCAAATCTATTTGAGGCGCAGTCTCCTCTAAATTATTTGCTGCAGCTTTAATTGCTGCCTTATCTTGGTCAATCCCAATTAACCGTCCCTTAGCATTCAAATGACGAGCAATCTCTTTAGAATGTCCTGCTCCTCCAATAGTACAATCTACATAGATACCTCTTTCTTTAATCTGCAAACTAGTAATTACTTCATCTAATAATACCGGTTTATGTTCAAAAGACATAATTATCTCCTTCTAATAGTTGCTTAACTCTTATTATATCTCAATTTAAAGCCAACTATAATTTTTTATTTAATTTATCTCTTCAATGCTTATTTATTCTAGATAAATTTTGAAACTCCTGCTTATTATTACCTAGTCCTTCTTTATTTAAACCCTATTACACCGTGATTTTTTGAATAAAAAGTAACTTTTTAGTCCTCTAAACATAGGTTAATAATAAGTCAACCTAACAAGGGGGTTTATCCTATGAAAATTGATTTCTTATTTACCTGGTCGCGGGGGGAAGAAAAAAATCTAAAAGCCTTAGGAGGCGGATTTAAGTTACCTCCACCTTTTAGTTGGATTGGAGCACTATTCAGATCTTAGTTAATTATTGTTATTGCCCCTCTCCAGGGGTAATAACAATAATTTCATTTTTAGTTAAACTTTTTAAATCGCACCATTTGATCACCCTCAATTATAACATAGATTGATCTTTAGTTCTAGCTCAGCAAAGATACTTTCAATAAAATAATACTAGCTTATATAAGCTAGTATTATAATCAACTCTATTCAACTTATTTCTTTTCACCCCAAGCAGTATCTTGAACAGAAAAACTAATATTCCCTCCACTAACTGAACTATTATCTGAACTTTCGATAATAGTTTCAGTAAATGCATCAGGCAATAGGTCATATCTTAAATTATCACTCGACTCAAATTCTTCAACATTGATATTATGAAAATTTATATCTCCAGGACTCATCATCGAACCAGTAAAGTTTAAATTGGCATCACTCAAACCAGGAGCAGCAATATCCCCAGTAAAATTTATCGCTTCTCCAGCATAGAGATAAGAGTCTTTAAACTTTATATCTCCATCATAGCTAAAAGGATCTGATTTAATATTTAACTCTCCGGAAACAGCAAAATAATGATTTTCAAAATCTATTTTATCAGCTTCAATTGTTAAATCACCTTCAACAAATATAATTCTCGGTTCAGGACGTCCATCTTTATCTGTTGGGGTTTTATAGATTAGCTCCTCCGGATCATTTGTATCATCGAGCCAAGAATCATCTTCTTCAGATAATTTAAGACCTTCTTCAGTACTCTTATAATAATGATAGTCTATTCCCTGTGCTTCACCAAAGGGCACGTAGCCTCCATATATCTGATCAAAATTATAAAAATGACCTGTTCCCGGCACATTAGTCTCAGCTCGTTGAAAATCATCTCTAAACCTCTGCTCTCGTGCCTCTGCTGCTAACTCACCTGCCTCAAAGCTAGGGATCTTATCTTCTCTCATATTCTCATACTCATTATCCACATCATAGTCTGTAACCTTCGTATGGGTTCTATACACAGGCCAAATCTTTTCTTCGGTTTGATAGTCTGTAAACTTCCCTCCAGTTCGAATGCGATCTGCAAAGGGATTATCTCCAAGCTGCACCTCAAACTGACCAGACTCTACATCTATTACTTGAAGATTAAAATCATAGTTACGACTTCTTTCAATCACTCTTTCTCTTTTCAGCCCTCTATTTTCTACATTAGCTCCTGCAATCACAGTAACTGCAAAACTATCCTCTTCATTATTATATTCACTGCGTTCAATATTAAAATCTTCAATACTGCCACTTACTTGATTAATAATACTACTTCGATACTCCTCTTCTTTAAGTTCAAAATCTCTTAATTTATCTTTAAACTCTCTTTTTAATCTATAATTCGCTTCTTCATTAATCTCAATTATTTCATCTTGATATAATTCTTTATATTTCTCTTCTACTGCCTCTTGATATTCCTCATCAGTTGCATAATCATTCTCATTTATTGTAGTTTCAGCCTCAGTTAACAGATTAGTGGTATTAATTCTCTCTACTCTATCCTCAGCCCAATTAATAATACTCTCTATATCAATTTGATCAATTACTTCTGTTTGTATATCCTCTTCTAACTCAGAAAAAGTATAGCTAAGCTGTGATTCAGCCTTATACAATGCTTGGCTTCTATCCTTCTCAAAATTATTAGCCTGGATCGTTCCTCTAACCATAGTTCCAGTAACAGCAATAAAAGCTCCAGCTAAAATCATAGTCAGTGCTGTTAAAGAGATCATAACTGAACCTTCTTCTCTGGTCCACATTTTACCTCCCCCCTTTTTAATTACTTACTAATCCCATCTTCCTTTCTCTAATAATTGATTCAATCTCTTCAGTTAAAATATTATTTTTCTTCTTACTAGCCGTTTTTTTAATAAACTTAACTCTGACTTTAATAACACCATCATCTTCAGACAGAAATTCAAACTCAGCATCATCAATTTTACATTTAGCTTTAGGAAAGGAAGTCTTTTGCTCTAGACTGCCTCCTTCTCTTATTTTATATTCAATTACATTTTTAGCCGCATCAAACTGATACTGAGCTATAATCATATCATTCTCTTTAACAATTAAAGTTGATTTATTTGGAATTTCAACCTGTGGAGCGGAAATAATATCACCTTTTAAGTAGCGCTGCATATCATTGCCTGCCTGTACTAATCTCATTCTATCTGATAAGTTTACTGCCGCTTTTTGACTTATAATTACCCCTCCAGTAATTACA
>JAWOFC010000205.1:0-15976 GCA_046482455.1 Halanaerobacter sp.
TGCGCAGCGAATGGGGATTGACCCAAGTACAGAAGAGGCTATTAGCTTTGATATGACTGATCTAAATTTTATTAAGAACTATTTTGAACTGCTGCACCATCCTTTAGAAGAGGATGGGATTGATTTTTGGTGGATAGATTGGCAGCAGGGCCAAGAAACAGAATTGGAAGGCTTAGATCCTTTGTGGGCTTTGAACCATCTCCATTTTTATGACAGGATGAGAGATAATAGACGTCCTGTTATCTTTTCGCGCTGGGGTGGATTAGGCAGCCATAGATATCCTATTGGCTTTTCTGGCGATACTATTATTAGCTGGGATTCACTAAGATTTCAGCCTTACTTTACTGCTACAGCCTCTAATGTAGCTTATAGTTGGTGGAGTCATGATATTGGTGGGCATTGTGAAGGACAAGATGAAGCAGAGTTATATACGCGGTGGGTACAGTTTGGTGTCTTAAGTCCAATCTTGCGTCTTCATTCTACTAATGAAAAATACTTAGACCGCCGTCCTTGGGTTAAGGAAGAAGCTTTTTATGCAGTTGTTAAGGAAGCGATGAGATTTCGTCATGCTCTAATACCTTATTTATATACTATGGCCTGGAGGAATCATCAACAAGGTATCCCCTTAATACAGCCGATGTATTATCATCATTCAGAAAGAGAAGAAGCATATAACTTTCCTAATCAATATTACTTTGGCAGTCAACTTTTAGCTGCTCCTTATTTAAATCCTCGTGCAGAGAGTACTAATTTAAGTCGAAAAGTTCTCTGGCTGCCGGAGGGGGATTGGATTAATTTCTTTACAGGTGAGTACTATGAAGGAGATAGAGTTTATGCTGAATATGGTACTTTAGAAGATATGCCTCTCTTTGCTCAAGCAGGAGCAATTGTACCTCTTAATCGTAAGTTAGAGTGGGGAGGAGTTGAAAATCAAACGGAACTAGAGATTTATATTTTTGCTGGAGCAGATAATGAGTTTGAGCTATATGAAGATAGGGGAGCAGGTCTAGACTATCAAGATGGCGCCTTTGCTACTACAAATTTCATTCAAAACTGGTCTACTGACAAGCTCCAATTTGAGATTAGTTCAGTAACAGGAGATAAGAGTGTAGTGCCTGAAAATAGAGATTATAAGTTATTTTTTAGAGGTGTTAAAGAACCAGATAGAGTTGATATTACAGTTGATGGACAATTACGGGAGATTGATTTTAGTTATGACCAGAAAAAAGAGACTGCAGTTGTTTATATTCCTCGTGTACATCCTTCTAATCAAGTTACAGTTAATCTGTTTGCAGAGGCTGTAAATTTATTATCAAGGCGTGATAGGAAGGCAGAGCAATGTTATCAACTGTTGAAGTCTTTTAAAATGAAAACAAGAGCAAAGACTCAAATAGAAGAAATTATTTTAGCTGATGGGCCGCAAAATGACTTTAACTTATTGAAAAAATTCTTAACTGTTTTGACCGATAAGCAATTAAGAGCAATTTTAGAGGTCTTTTATGGTATGGGAGTAGAGAAGATTAAGACAGATGAAGAAGAGAAAATAATTCTTTGGAATAATAATAAAGAGACTGAATTTAATTACCATTTTTCAGCTTGGAGCCAAGAAGAACCAGATTCATTTTCAGGTATTATACCTAATTTCAAAGTCTTCTCGCCGCAAAGGTGGGATTATGATAGATGGCAGTTGAAAATAGATTATTGTGATCTTTTTGCCTTAGTTTATAATAACTAATTCAAGAGTTATGTTTTGCAATATATTGATTGAAATAATGCAAGTGTTTTCTTGTAAGTGGTCTATAGGATCGATTGAAGAAATTTAATCTTTATGATATACTTCTTATTATAGGCGGGGTATTGTATGAATGTTTAAATCAAACTAGTACTGGTGAGGGTTGAAGAATATGACTAATAAACTAAGAGATGATTTGATAGATGATGAATTGGAAAGAGGTATTATAGTTGCTAATAAAGTTGGTGATATAGTAGGGGTTAATAGTTATGCAGCTGAGTTTTTTGAAGTTGACTTATCAGAACTTATGAACTATAATTTAGACTATTTCTTTCCCGATGCATCTAGCGTTGAACTCTCTAAATTAAAGCAGCAGGGTATAGTTAATTTAGAGGTTGAAATTGCTGGAGAAGAAGCAGTTACTATCTATAGTAAAATTAATCTTTTCTATTTAGAAGATCAGGAATTATATGAATTTAACTTTGTTAGATTTGAGGATGCTAGTTTGAGGGACAGAGTAGAATTAATAACTAAATTTCCTGAAAAGAATCCCAATCCTGTGTTGAAGATCTCTAATACAGGAGAATTACTATATAGTAATCCGCGCGGAGAGAGTATTGCATCTAAGCTAAAGGATGAAAATAATCACTTTTCTCTCGATTGGAATGACTTTGTAAGTAGATTTATTAACCAAGGTGAGCATGTTGGAAAGATAGAAATTAATAATCAGACTTTTCTATTTCAAAGTGTTTTTCTTCATCATGAGCAGTCAATTCATTTATATGGAAGAAATATAAGTAAATTAACAGCAAGAAAAGAAGATATAGAGAGCTTACTTAATAGTGATTTCTTAACAGGGTTACCAACCCGGAACCTGTTTTCGCAAAAGTTAAAGGAAAATTTAGAAAAAGCTGATAAATATGATGATTTAGTCGCAGTTCTATTTTTAGATTTAGATAATTTTAAAAAGGTTAATGACTCTTTAGGGCATGCTATGGGAGATCGTTTATTATCCAAAGTAGCTAAAAAACTACTTAATTTCTTTTCTAATGATGTTATTTTAGCTCGTTTAAGTGGCGATGAATTTGGAGCAATTATTAATGACCTTAATACTATTCCAGAAGTTAGTGAGTTGTTAGAGGAATTGATTAGTGAGTTTAAAAATCCGTTTAATATTATGAATCCTGAGGGATATGAGAATGAAATCTATATGACATTGAGTGTAGGAGCTGCAGTCTATCCTAATGATAGTCAAAGTTTTGAACAGCTAATTAAAAAATCTGAAACGGCTAAGAATAAAGTTAAGGAGAATGGAAAGAATCATTATCGTTTCTATTCAGATGAGATGAATAAAGAAGCCTTGCAAGACTTAGAGTTAGAGGCTAAATTAAGACATGCGATTGATAATGATGAATTTATTCTCTATTATCAACCGCAGATTGATTTGAATACTAATCAAGTTTTTGGAGTAGAGGCTTTAATTCGCTGGGAGGATGAAGAGTTAGGTTTAATCTCTCCAGGGAAGTTTATCCCACTAGCAGAGCGAACAGGTCTAATTATGCCAATTGGTGACTGGGTCTTAGAAGAAGCCTGCCGTGAGGCTAAAGAGTTTCATAAAATGGGCTTTCCTGATCTCAAAATGGGTATTAATTTATCAGCCCGACAGTTTGCTGATGAAAATTTAGTTGAAAAGATTTCGGATATCTTATCTCAAACGGGATTGAACCCTACTAAATTGGAGTTAGAGATTACAGAGAGTATTATTATGAAAGATGTTAAAAAGAATGTCAAGAAATTAGTTAAGCTAAAAAAATTGGGGGTTAAGTTTTCAGTTGATGATTTCGGTACAGGATATTCCTCTCTAAGTTATCTAAAAGAATTTCCGATTGGTACTTTAAAGATTGACCGCTCTTTTGTAGATCAATTGCCCAGTGATAAAGATGATATAGCAATTGTGAAATCTATTATTGATTTGGCCCATAATTTGAATCTAAATGTAATTGCTGAAGGTGTAGAAAATACAGAACATTTAGAGTTTTTAGAAGAAAATCATTGTGATCGGATACAAGGTTATTATTTTGGCCGTCCTATGTCTAGAGATGAATTAATAGAATTTTTAAATAAAGAACCCTGGAAAAAAGCAGATTGGGAGGGCGAATAGAAATGAGACTTAATTTTATTGTTGCTTTAATCTTATCTATTATTGTAGCATCATTTGCAATTGTAAATTCTAAAATCATAACTATTAATTTATTATTTACTACAGTCTCTGTATCACAAGCTTTAGTAATTTTTATTTCAGTCTCTATAGGGGCTATTATTGCTCTGTTGTTCGGCCTGGTTAAAGAAATAAAGTTAAAGAAGCAGTTGAAGGAAAAGAGGAAAGAGGTTAAAGACTTAATTAAGGATAAGGAGAATTTGAAAGGAGACTTAACTGCTTTAAAAAAAGGGAGAGAAGAGGATTCTAAGCCTAAGCAGCAGAGTACAGAAGAAAATAATAATGAAGTTTAATTTAACAATTAACTATCGTCAAAAAAGAGGGTGTTAGCAATGACAATAGAGTGGAATGAAGATTTAGAATTAGGTGTTGAAGTAATTGATCGTCAGCATCGAGCTTTTTTTGAACAGCGTGATAAATTCTTTACTGCTTCTTCAAAATTATTAATAGAAGAAGGCGATACGGAAAAGGTAAGAGATGAAATTGATGAACTATTCTATTTTTTAACTGATTATTTTCAAACACATTTTGCTGATGAAGAAGAACTTCTTAAAGAGAATAACTTTCCCCATTATGAGAGGCATAAAAAAGAACATCAAAACTTTATTGAAGAAGTAAGGGAACTCAAGTATAAGTTCTTGCAGAATGAAGAGATTGATATTGAGTTGCTCCAGGATTTAAATGATAAGATTACTGATTGGTTTGTGAATCATATTTCAAAGAAGGATAAAAATATAGCAGAACACTTGAACTAATAATTTTTTTATAAAATTATCATTTTTTTGCTATTGTGAGCGGAGGTAAATGACTATGAAGATGGAAAGATCAAATCAAAAATTCAAATTGATTGTAGGTGCAGTAGTAGTTATAGTTGGATTATTATTTACTGCTAATTGGATTATAGGGAATATATTGGAGCAGAAATTGGCTCAGAGTATAGATGAGAGTATAGAGGAAAAAGATGAAGAGGTGGATTTTAATTATGAAGAATTAAAAGTTAATCCTATCTTAGCTCAAATCACTTTACAGAATAGTTCTTTAGAGTATAGTGAGCTTAATAGCTTAATGAATTTCACCTGGGATAAAGCAGTCTATAAAGGAGATTACAATGATCTGATTAATTTAATTAGTGGTGAAGCTGATAAAATTGATGAGTTGCATAGTTTACAGATCGATTTTGATAATTTAAAATTTTCAGGAGAAGTTAAAGGTGAGAGTGGTTTTGATTTTCTCTTCTCTTTTGGGCAGTTAGGAGTAGATTTTGATGGTAGTCTAGTTCTTGAAGATTTGGATAATGATTTTAAAGAGATTTTAGCTCATGATCAAAAACTTCATTTTAGAGGATCTGATTTTAGAGTTGATTTCCCTAAACTTTTTGATGAAATTTTAATCAATTCAAACTTGCAAGAGAAATTATTGAATTTAGCTCAAATTGATTTAAATTTAGACTATAGAGCTGATAATAAGGTTATAAAGATAAAAGAGACTGTAGATTCTAGTCATTCTACAGGAGAATTAGCAGGTGCTATTAAACTTTTAGGGACAGAGCTAAACAATATAACAGGAATGGAGATTGATCTTGAGAGTAATAGCGAATTTGAAGCAAAAGACTTAAAATGGGGTTTAGCTAATAAAACGGGTAGATATACCGTTGATAATGTTTCTGCTAAATCGGACTTTGCAATAGATCGTAAAATTAATTTTGCTGATTATGATAAAGATGATGTAATTTTAGGTGCATCTGATTATAAGATCAATTTAGAGGGTTTAAAGGCTAAATTTGAGGGTTCATTAAAAGATAGACTTTCTTCTAATATGTTAGTTATGATTTCTGGGTTAGATATTAGTGAAGTTATGATTGATCAACTTGATTTAAATTATCAAACTGATAATCAGCGAATAAGGATTAAAGATTCTAAATTATATAGTTCTTTATTTAATGCGGATATTAATGCTGACTTAAAGATGAATAATCAATCTCTCGCTTTATCTAAGATTAATAATCTTAAAGTTAACTTAACTGATCTGCAGGGTAATTTAGGTATGTTAGTCAAAGGGATGGAAAGTAGAATGGATATCTCTTTACCACGCGAAGGAGATGCAATTGTCTTAAAAGTAAAAGGAACTTTTGCTCAGCCTCAAATTAAAGGGGTTCATTATTAGAATTTTCGCCTCCAAACTTATGTTTTGGAGGTTTTTATATTAAGTGTTATTTTGAAGATTGATATAAAATAATTTCTTCGCTCTTAAATCTAGTTTGATTCGCCTAAACTCATAAAACAGAATTAAATTTAGCTTAATTTAAAATAGAAATTAAGCAAAGCAAAATTTAATTCTGTTTCACTTCGTTAAGACTCATTTACAAACTAGATTTGAGGTCGCTGCGAAACAATTTTATATCAATCTAAGACAGGTTACCTAATATTGTGTGTGGAAAAGAAAGTCTGTACTGCTAATGCATAATAAATTGTTAAAAACAAATACTATTGGTAAACTTAAGAGGGGAGATGTTAAAGATTGAATTTAGAGAGAAGTTAATTGTTGAGTTAAAGAAACATCCAGATCTGTATAATGAAATTAGAGCTGAAATATTAACTCCTCGTCTGCTAGGGGAGAAACAAGAGAATAATTATACTTCCAATCCGAGTGAGGATAAATTATTAGCCAGAACAGACGAAGAGGATTTGATCAGGGCAATTATTATTAATCTTAACTACTTTATGGAGTATGAGCGGGAGATGAGGGAAGGCGATTTTTAACTAGCCCTAACCTTATCCACAAAGTAATTATGAAGAGTTAAATCTGAGGTTAATTCAGGATGAAAGGCTGTTGCTAAGAGATTATCTTCCTCAGCAGCGACTATTCTGCCTTCTAGTTCTAATAAAGTGTCAACTTCTTCTCCTGTATTAACTATATAAGGAGCCCGAATAAAGACTAAAGGCAGTTCTTTGGAGGATATTGTAGGAATTATCTCTTTAGTTTTAAAACTGGCTAATTGATTACCATAGGCATTTCTTTTGACTGTAATATCCATTAAATTGAGATTATTAGTTGGAGAATTTTCTATCCTTTTAGCCAAAAGAATCATTCCTGCACAAGTACCCCACATTGGAGTGCCTTGCTGGGCTAAGTTAATAATCTCTTCTTTTAAATTAAAAATATTTAATAATTTATTAATTGTAGTACTCTCTCCACCAGGGAGTATTAAGCCGTCTAAGTCTTGAAAATCTGCTTTCTTTTTGACAGCTTGAGGGATGACATCAGAAATTTGCTGGAGTAGTTTAATATGTTCTCTCACGCCGCCTTGTAAATCTAAGACTCCAATTTTAAGCATCGTAATCTTCTCCTTTCTTTAATCTAAGACTAATCACGGAGGGTCTCAAAGGGATGAGACCCTCCGTGTAGTCCAGGGCGCAGCACTAACCCCTTCGGGTCTCAAAGTGATGAGACCCTCCGTGTAGCCCAAGTCGCAGTACTGTTTGCTAATAAAGTGCGCAATCTAGTTGCTGTATTGCTTGCTAGGGTGCTCTATACCTACCATGGCTTCGCCGATATTTTCTGAGACTTCAGCTATAATAGCCGGATCATCATAATGGGCAGTAGCTTTAACGATCGCTCGAGCTCTCTTTTCAGGATCGCCTGACTTAAAGATTCCAGAACCGACAAAGACCCCATCGCAGCCTAACTGCATCATCATTGCTGCATCAGCAGGAGTGGCAATGCCGCCGGCAGCAAAGTTGATTACGGGTAGTTCTCCCTGCTCTGCTACATATTTAACTAGTTCAAAAGGTGCTTGCATCTCTTTGGCAGCTGTCATTAATTCACCTTTATCTTTAGTTGTTAAAGATCTGATTTGGGCATTTACTTTGCGCATATGTTTAACTGCTTCTACTACATTTCCAGTTCCTGCTTCTCCTTTAGTTCTAATCATACTAGCACCTTCTGCTATTCTGCGCAGTGCTTGACTTAAGTCTATAGTACCGCAGACAAAGGGAAGATCAAATTGGGTCTTATCAATATGATTTGCTTCATCAGCTGGAGTTAGAACTTCACTCTCGTCGATATAATCAACTCCAACTTCTGCTAAGACTTGTGCTTCTACAAAATGTCCAATTCTGGCTTTAGCCATGACAGGAATTGAAACTGCATCAATAATCTCTTTAATCATAACTGGATCTGATGCTCTAGCCACGCCGCCTTCTGCTCTAATATCGGCTGGCACACGCTCCAAAGCCATAACTGCAACTGCTCCTGCTTCTTCTGCAATCTCTGCTTCTTGGGGAGTGGTAACATCCATGATTACCCCGCCTTTTAACATTTGAGCTAAGTTCTTATTCAATTGATACCTATCTTCTACTTTTTTCATCATTAACCTCTCCTTTTCTTTTCTTATGATTGTTTTAAGTTACTTTACAGTTGATTATAGATACAATATAATAATTGTATGGGTTTATTATTGAATGATTTAAATTGTATCTATAAGTTATTATATACAATTAGACATTGTGTTGTCAAGAGGGGTACAATAAAAAAGTTTCGGGAGTGATTGTTATGATTGAATCGATACAATTAAACAAAGAAGAAGATAAGTATTTATATCAACAATTGTATAGTCAATTAAAGAATTTGATTTTGACTGGAGAACTAGAGGTTGATACAAAATTACCTCCCATTAGGAAGTTAGCAGGGAAGTTAGAGGTTAACAATGTTACTATAGTTAATGCTTATGATCTATTAGCCGCAGAAGACTTAGTTTATAAAAAGGTAGGCAGCGGTACTTTTGTAGCTCCAGTAGAGACTGAAGTTAATAGTCAGGAAAAGAGTAATTTAGATGAAGAGGTTTATATTGATGAAGATTCTAAATTTGTGCAGCAAGAAGAGGCGATTAATTTTGCCACTGGAGCTCCGACTCCCGATCTATTTCCAATTGCTCCGTTTAAACGGTTGATGAATAAAGTTTTAGAACGAGACCGCGGTTATGCTTTTGGATATCAAAAGAGCCAAGGCTATTATCCTCTGCGCGAAAGGATTGCCCAATATATTGCTCAGTATCAGATTGAAGCTGCTGCTAATGAAGTACAGATTGTTTCTGGAGCTCAGCAGGGAATTGATATTTTGGCTAAGGCATTTTTAGACTACGGTGATACTGTATTTGTAGAGCGCCCTACTTATCCTGGGGCTATTTCGGTCTTCAAATCACGGCGGGCAAATATTGTAGAAATTCCAATTACGCCCCAAGGTATCAAGCTTGATATTTTAGAAGAAAAGCTCCAAGAATATGACCCGAGTTTTTTATATCTGATGCCTAATTTTCAGAACCCAACGGGCTATAGTTATTCACAAAGTAAGAAGAAGAAACTATTAGATTTAGCTCAAGAATATGAACTGAAGATTATTGAGGATGACTGTCTAAATGATTTAGATTATGCTAAGCAAAAAAGATTAACTCTGAAGGCTTTAGATGAAGATAAGAGAGTGATTTATTTAAAAAGTTTTTCTAAAGTTTTTATGCCGGGCTTAAGATTAGCCTTTTTATTAGTGCCCCAAGATGACTATGAAGATATTTTAATGTCTAAGTATCTATCTGATATTTTTACTGATGGCTTAGTCCAACGGGTCTTAGAACTTTATTTTGAAGAAGAGGTTTGGGAGGAGCAGATAGAGAAGTTAAAGAAGACCTTTCAAAGAAGATATCAGACTATGGTTGCAGCTTTAGAAGAGTATTCTCCGCCAGAAGTGGATTATGATCTGCCTCAAGGGGGATTGAACTTTTGGCTTGAGCTTCCAGAGGGTATTAATGATCAAAAATTACAGAAAGTGACCTTAGAAAAAGGTGTTAATATTGCTCCTGGTCGAGTATTTTATGTTAGTGAAGAGCCGAGTAATAAAATAAGACTAAGTATTGCAGCAGTAGAAGAAGGAGAAATTCAGAGAGGAATAAAGACCTTAAGTAAGATAATCACTAAACTTTTAGATGATAAAGATCATATTCACGATAAAGATATTTTTCCTATAATTTAAAGATATTGATTCTTAATATAATTTTAATATTTGTAGGTTATAATCTATATAAAGTTTAAGATGAAAGGGGTAATCAAAATGGCTAAAAATACAATCTTAGTTACAGATGATGATTATAATGTACATGAAATTTTGGAGATGTATTTAGAAGAGGAAGATTATGAAATGATAAGTGCCTATGATGGCGAAGAGGCTTTGCAGAAATTAGCTGACAATAAGATTGATTTAATTGTTTTAGATATTATGATGCCTAAACTAGATGGTAAAGAGGTAGTTAAAGAGATTAGAAAGGATAATGAGATACCAATTATCTTTTTATCTGCTAAAGGTGAAGAGTTTGATCGGGTTTTAGGATTGGAATTAGGGGCAGATGATTATGTTACCAAACCTTTTAGCCCGCGCGAGATGACAATTAGAATTAAGAGGGTTTTAAAGAGAGTAGATGCTAGTGGACAGAGTGATGAGTCAAAAGATCGTGAAATCATTGAATATCCTAGTTTGAAGATTGATCTATCTGAGAGGGAAGTTAAGGTTGCAGGAGAAGTGCTAGAGCTATCACCAAAGGAGTTTGAACTATTAGTCTTATTGGCTCGTAATCCACGGCGAGTATTTGAGCGTGATCATCTATATGAAAGGATTTGGGGCATTGATCATTTTGGGAATATGCGAACTGTAGATGTCCATATTAATTGGCTCAGAGATAAGTTGGATTTAGATTATATTAAGACAGTCTGGGGTGTAGGATATAAGTTTGTGAGTGATGAAGATGCTTAAGCGATTATTTGATAAAATAATACCGAAGAGTTTATTCAGTAAGATAATGAGTAGTTATATCCTAATTCCTACCTTGATCTTAATAGCTCTATTTTTCTTTCTGCCTTATACTTTAGAGAGCTATCTAGCTCAACAGAAGAAAGAGGAGTTAGTAGAGAATGGAAAAGAGATAAGTGAAATTATAGCCTCTGAAGAGCGGATTGATGTTGATAGAGTCTTATCTTCTTTTGCCCAATCACTGAGCACTAATCTATTTTTAGTCAATGAAGAAGGAGAGATTATTAATCACAGCCGCGGTTTGGCAAGAATGATGAACCAACCGATGAATAGACCGATGATGATGAAAATGTTTAATAATCAACGCGAAATGATGAGGCATAAGCGAATGGGTCCGCCTGTCCAAGAAGATGACTCTTCTCTGCCGGAAGATAATTTTAAGAGTTTAGTTGGCTTAAAAGAAGAATTAAAAGAAGTTTTGACAGGAGAAACTGCTACTTATAAAGGGGGGAGTAATAATTTAGAACAGTCAATTATTGCCGTTGGTATTCCAGTTAATAATAGTTCTCGCCAGGCGTTATTTTTAATTTCTCCGCTGCATGATTTTGAGAATGCAATTGATAATATACGGATGCTGACTTTACAAGTTGTAGCAGGAGCTATTATTTTAGCTTTGATCTTAGGTTATTTTATTTCTAAGGGAATTACTGAGCCTATTGCTCAGATGAAGAATAAAGTAAAGAAGATTACTAAAGGGGATTTTTCTACTAAGATAGATGATTTGCCGCATGATGAATTAGGGGAATTAGGGGCAAGCTTTAATTATATGTCGAGTAAATTAGAAGAGAATTTAACTGAATTAGCTAAGGAAAAAAACCGCATGCAGGAAATGTTAACTAGTATGACTGAAGGAGTAATAGGAGTGGGTGCTAGTGGAGAGATAATGTTGAATAATGAAGTGGTTAAAGATATTTTGGACTTATCAGATTCTGTAAATGGTAAAGATTTCTCTAATTATCTGCCTCAAGAATTAGTAGAATTAATCGATACAGTATTAGGTCATGAAAAAGAAGAAGAGATAGAGTTTGAGATCAATGAGCAGATTATAACTGCTCAAGCTGCGCCAGTGAAAAGGTCGGATGATGAGTTATGGGGAGCAATAATTTTAATTAGTGATATTACTGAGATTAAGCGTTTAGAAGAGATGAGAAGGTTATTTGTAGCTAATGTATCGCATGAGTTAAAGACCCCTCTGACTTCGATTCAAGGTTATTTAGAAGCAGTTTTAGACGGCATGGTAAAGAATAGAGAAAAGGAAGAGGAGTATTTAAAGAGGGTGTTAAAAGAGACTGATAGAATGTCTAACTTAGTAGGTGAAGTATTAGATTTAGCCCAGTTACAGTCTCAACAGTTTGAATTTAATTTAGAAGCTGTTAAGTTGAAACCTGTAGTAAAATCTGTTTATAATGATTTAAAGAATAGATTAAAAGAGCGAGAGTTTAGCCTAAATATTCCTGATGAGCTATATGTTAAAGCGGATAGAGATAAGTTAAAGGAGGTATTTATCAACTTAATTAGTAATGCAATTAAGTTTACTGCAGAAGAAGGGCAGATTACAGTTGCATCGAAAATTGAAGAAGAAGAAGTAATTGTGAGTGTGGTTGATGATGGCTTAGGAATCCCTAAAAGTGAGTTATCCCATATTTGGGAACGATTTCATCAAGTTGATCGCTCTCGCAAGCCTGATCAAGAAGGCACAGGCTTAGGATTAGCGATTGTTAAAGAGATGGTAGTAGGTATGAAGGGGGAAGTTAGTGTTGAAAGTACTGTAGGAGCAGGAAGCAAGTTTAGTTTTTCGCTAGAACTGTCTACTAAAGGAGTTTCCACAAATGATAAAAAAACTGAGTAGTATTAGATTAAAAATAGTAATCTTATATTTAGTATTGATGACAGTTGTTCTTTTATTTGCGGGGTTTTTCTTACAAAATTCTTTAAAAGGTTACTTTTCTGGCTGGTTCGATAAACGATTAATAGGGGAAGTGAATCTATTAACTAAAGTTACTAAACCTTTAATCCAAAAGGGAAAAACAAAAAAGTTAGATCAGCTAGTAGGTGAGTATGGGAGGAGATTAGAAGCTAGAATTACAATTATTGATAGGGAGGGAGTAGTCTTAGCAGATTCAAGAGAAGATCCAGCTAAGATGGATAATCATCTCCAGCGTCCTGAAATCCAAGAGGCTCTGCAGACAGGATTAGGTAAAGAGACGCGCTATAGTAATACTTTGAATTTAGATATGAAGTATGTAGCTATTCCAATTAAGGAACAAGATAATGTGATTGGTATTATGAGAGTAGCCCTAGATTTTAGTAAGATGGAGAAGATGTATCAAGGGCTTTGGAAAATGTTATTTAGAGTAGGAGTGGTTACTTTTATCATCTCAATCCTTTTATCCTTTAAGTTTGCTAGTAATATTACGAATTCAATTGAAAAGATGACTGATGCTGTGGAAAGGATAAGTAAAGGTGCTCTAGACCAAAAGATTAAAGTTGATACTAGAGATGAAATTGGGCGTTTGGGAAGTATGTTTAATCAGATGGTTGATAGAGTAAAGGAGAAAGTAGATCAAATTTATAATGAGAAGAGTAAGGTAGAAGCAATAGTAGGCAGCATTGGTGATGGAATCATTGCTGTTGATTTAAATAAAGATGTACTATTAATTAATTTAGCAGCGCGTGATATTTTTAATGTAGAGGATGAGGTAGTTAATAAATCATTAATTAATGTAACTAAGAATCATAAATTAGAGAGGTTAATAGATAAAGCAATTAGTAAGTCTACATCACTAACAGAAGAGGTTGAATTATTACTGCCGGAGGAGAGAACTTTTAGAGTTCGTTTAGCTCCCATTATTAGAGATAGTAAGGCAGTTGGAGTAGTGGTTAGTTTAAGGGATATTACTGATATTAGACAACTGCAGCAGATGAGAACAGAATTTGTGAGCAATGTCTCCCATGAGCTAAAGACGCCTTTAACCTCAATTAAAGGCTATGTAGAAACTCTGTTAGAGACTGAGCCTGATAGGGGTACTTATGATTCATTTTTGGAAGTTATTAAAGATGAAACGAATCGTTTAGAGTTATTAATAGATGATATACTCAATCTATCTAAGATTGAATCAGATATTAATGAATTAAATGAAGATGTGGATATTAAGAAAGTAGTAACTAGTTTACTCTCTTTATTAAATCCAAAGGCAGTAGAAAAAGATATAGATTTGAAGTTGTCTTTTGGAGATGAGTTACCTTTAATTAAAGGTGATTATAATCAGCTATCTAGAATGATGATCAATTTAATTGATAATGCAATTAAATATACTCCCCAAGGTGGAAATGTTGAAGTTAGAACAAGAATAGAAGATGGCTTAGTAATTGAAGTTGAAGATGATGGAATAGGAATTCCGCAAGAGGATTTAGCCCGTATTTTTGAGAGGTTCTATCGAGTTAACAAGGGCAGAAGTCGAAAATTAGGCGGCACAGGATTAGGGTTATCGATTGTGAAGCATATTGTGGAGAATCATAATGGCAATCTTAGAGTAGAGAGTGAGGAAGAGGTAGGAACTAAATTTATAATAAAGTTTCCTATTAGATAAATATTTCTGATCTAAGAAAGTAGTAAAGGTAGGGTTCTCAGCTAAAAGAATAATTTGAAAGATATAATATTATCAACTATAAACTGTTTTTAATGTTTTGACTTTATGTTTTTGACTTAAACTGTAAACTGTAAACTGTAAACTGTAAACTGATTTAAGGGGGGGTGGGAGTTATTTTCGAATTAAAAGAAAAGAAGGGAATTAAATACTACCAAATTGAAGAGTTTGTAAAAACAGGATTAGTCGAGCACTCTTTTTCAACTAGAGTTGGTGGTGTTAGTAAGGATAATTATAGTAGTTTAAATTTAGGTTTACATGTTGGTGATAATAATGATAAGATTATTAAGAATAGAAGATTAGTAGTTGGGGTATTATCTAGTACTTTAGATGATTTGGTAGCAGGAGAACAGGTACATGGCAGTAGTATTAGAGTAGTCAAAAAAGAAGATGCTGGTCAAGGAGCAGTTGATTATGATAGAGCATTTGCAGAGACTGATGCCTTGATAACTAACGAAAGAGAGGTGTTATTGAGTTCTTATTATGCTGACTGTACTCCTCTGTTCTTTTTAGCTCCAGATATTCCGGCTGTAGGTTTAGCTCATGCAGGTTGGAGAGGTACTGTAAATAAGATTGGTCAACAGACTGCTCTAAAGATGGCAGAAGTTTTTGGGGCTGGTCTGGATGAACTGCTAGTAGGAATTGGCCCTCATATTGGCCCTTGCTGTTATCAGGTAGGTCAAGATGTAATAGATAAATTAAAAGATTCATTTGCTAACTGGCATTCTTTAGTCAAAAGAGAGCAAGGGAATAAATGGAGATTCGATTTAGCAGCTGCTAATCAAATCCAGTTAGAAGAAGTTGGGATCAGGGGTGAGAATATAATTACTAGTAACCTATGCACATTTTGTCATGAGGATCTTTTTTATTCTTATCGACGGGATAACGGTCAAACAGGTCGGATGGCTAGTTTAATTAAAATAAGATGCGGAGGTTAGATGTTTATGGGAGATAAAATCTTAGTAGTAGATGATGAAGAAAATATAGTAAAACTGGTCAGCTATAATCTCGAGCAAGAAGGATATGAAATTATTACTGCAAATGAGGGTCAAGAAGCATTAGCAAAAATAGAGCAAGAAGATCCAGATCTGATGATTTTAGACTTGATGCTGCCCAAGGTTGATGGTTTTGATATCTGTCGTAAGGTGCGTAAAGGTGATGATGCTACTAATTTACCGATTATTATCTTATCTGCTAAAGAGGAAGAGATTGATAAGATATTAGGTTTAGAATTAGGAGCAGATGATTATGTTACTAAGCCATTTAGCCCTAGGGAGTTAATTGCCCGCGTTAAAGCAGTCTTAAGAAGAGTTGATTATAGAGCTGAGGAGGGAGGAAAAGAGATTTTAGAGACTGGTGCAGTTGCAGTAGATTTAAAGATGAAGAGGTCATCAAACCGAATCTGCCGGCAGAACTGCTGGACAGCAACACCCGCTATCTGATCAACCCGACCGGCCGTTTTGTTGTTGGCGGGCCCATGGGAGACTGCGGCTTGACCGGCCGCAAGATTATTGTCGACACCTATGG
>JAWOFC010000286.1:0-7904 GCA_046482455.1 Halanaerobacter sp.
TATTAATCCTGCCAAGAGCCAAAATAAGAGCCTAAAATTAGTATCAGGAATAAAACTCCACCAACTAACTCCACCTAAATAGATTAAAGCTGGAATAGTAGTGTCTACTAAATAGACTAAAGGCACAATTAAGAGCATCCAAGTCAATAAAAAGTTAGCTAAATCTGAGGGCAGATGATAAGTCTGACCAATTAAGGCAATAGCTGCTCCTACAATAAAGGTTAAAAAAGTCGCACTTCCCTCCCGCCACGGAACCGAAGACTCTTTATTCAATAGTACCCAAACCACCAAGGACTGAGCTCCAATTAAAGTAGCAAAAATAATAACTGTTCTACTCAACCGTGTTAATTCAGACCAATTATGGGCCAAAAGCAGAATAATCCCGCTGCCAATCAGCACTGCCCCTAGAATACTGAAGATTAAGACTAAATTCTGCTGCTTATCTTCTTCTTTAATTGGCCCATAATAACTTTTTATCTCGTGGGCTGTTTCTTTAGAGATAACTCCCTTTTTAACTAATGTAGGTAGTTCATCATAGAGCCAAGCAATATTTTCATCACTCATATTTCTCCCCCTAACCGCTAATATAATTTACACTCACTATAAGATTTCTTGATAATTCGGCTTTTTCCTTTAAATATAAAAGGAAAATCCCGGGCCAAATCGACCCGAGAGATAAATTAATTATCAACTGTGCCATAACCTCCCCCACCTGGAGTCTCAATCACAATCATATCTCCAGGCTTGACTGTCACTTGGTCTGTACCAGATAGTTCTTCTCGTCCCCCACCCTTGCGGATTAAATAATTGTTTCCAGCTGCTCCTGATTGAGCTCCTTCTAAAGCAAAAGGACTCATCTGGCGGCGGTTAGAAAGGACTGCTGCCTTCATCTCTTCTTTAAATCTTATCTTTCTAACTACTCCCTGACCTCCTCTATATTGACCTTCTCCTCCACTACCTTCTCTAATCTTAAACTCTTCTACTACTACAGGAAATCTCTTTTCCAAAACCTCTGGGTCTGTTAAACGCGAGTTGGTCATATGGGTCTGCACTGCATCAGTGCCATCAAAGTTTGGCCCTGCTCCTGAACCACCACAGATTGTTTCATAGTATTGAAATTCTTGATTACCGAAAGTAAAATTATTCATTGTCCCCTGCGATGCAGCCATCACTCCTAAAGCTCCTAATAAAGCATCTACTATCAGCTGCGAAGTTTCTACATTACCTGCCACTACTGGAGCTGGAGCAATTGGATTTAATAGACTACCCTCAGGAATTTTTATCTCCAGTGGTTTAAGACAGCCTTCATTTAAAGGAATATTATCCTCTACAAGACAGCGAAAAACATATAAGACTGCTGCCTTAGTAACTGCCACTGGAGCATTAATATTCTTTTCTACTTGTTCACTAGTGCCAGCAAAATCAATGACGGCCTGGCCTGCTTGCTGATCAATTTCAATCTCAACTCTTATCTCTTCTCCACTATCAAATTGACAGCTGAATTGACCACCTGAGAGCTGAGCCAACGCCTCTTCAACTGTCTTCTCTGCATTATCCTGCACATACTCCATATAGTTAGTTACTCTTCTTACTCCATACTGCTCAATTATCTTATTTAATTCTTTAATCCCCTTTTCATTAGCAGCAATTTGGGCTTTAATATCTGCTAAGTTCTGTTTTAAATTCCGGACGGGATAAGCAGCAGAGATTAATTTATTCTTAAGCTCTTCTTCTTGTAAGTCTCCATTCCTAACAACCTTAAAATTATCTAATAAGACTCCCTCTTCTTCAATCCTTTGGCTAAAGGGCGGCATTGAGCCGGGAGTAATACCACCAATATCAGCATGATGACCGCGGGAAGCAAGGTAGAATAAAGGCTCTTCTTTAGCGCCTTCAAATAATGGAGTAATTACCGTTACATCTGGAAGATGAGTGCCGCCGTTGTAAGGATTATTAGCTGCAAAAACATCGCCCGGATTGATTTCTACTCCTTGATCATCAATCACAGCCTTAACACTTTGACTCATAGAACCAAGATGGACTGGAATATGAGGCGCATTAGCTACTAACTCTCCTGCGCCATTAAATACTGCACAAGAAAAATCAAGCCGTTCTTTGATATTCACAGAAAAGGCTGTTTTTTGTAGAGTAATACCCATCTGTTCTGCTATGGAACGATATAGATTATTAAATATCTCTAATAAAACAGGGTCTGCCTTCTTAGCAGAAGCAGTCTCTATGTCTGGTAGAGTAGATTCTACTTCTCCTGCCTTAGTTAATAATAAGTGGTTTAATTCTGTGACCTCTACCTGCCAGTCTGCAAGAACTACATTAGTTCCCGTCTCTTCAATAATAACTGCCGGCCCAGAAATTAAATCTCCAGGGTGAAGTTCTGCACGTTGATAGATTGGAGTCTCCATCCATCTACCCTGCAGATAAACTTCTGTTACTGCAATAGGAGTGACCTCTTCTCTCTTAGGAAAAGATTGGACTTTCTCCTGCGGAATTTCCATCTTATTAACTACTTCCACAGATAAAGACTCAATCATAATCTCTTTATCTTCGTAATTAAAGCCGTATAACTGCTGATGCTGTTCTTCAAACTCATCCTTAACCTGCCCATAATCAGAATTATATCCTACCTGAAGAGTAAAATCACTGCCTTGATACTTTAAATGGAGTTGTCCCTTTGCCCTCCAGTTATCTTGACCATCGACTTCTAACTCCTCTTGGCCCATCCTAGATAACCTATCCTTTAACTGGGCTATCTCCTTTAACTTTTGCGCTGTTAATTCCTCTTCTACAGCCTGCTGCTTAATTGCTCTAACATCAGCTAAGCCCATTCCATAAGCAGATAAGACACCTGCATAAGGATGGATTAATACTCGGTCAATACCTAAATTTTGAGCAATCTGACAGGCATGTTGTCCACCAGCTCCCCCAAAAGAACATAAAGTATAATCGGAAAGATCATAACCTCGCTGCAGAGAAATCTCTTTAATCGCCTGCGCCATACTCTCTACAGCAATCTCTAAAAACCCAGCTGCTACTTCCGCTGGCGACTTCTCACTCGCAGTCTCAGAATTAATTTCAGCTGCTAACTGTCTAAATTCAGTCTCCACCTCTTCTTTATCTAAGCTCTTATCTCCCTCTTCTCCAAAAACAGATGGAAAATAAGCTGGTTGAATTCTACCTAACATGACATTACAGTCCGTTACAGTTAAAGGTCCTCCTTTTCGATAACAGACAGGCCCTGGATCAGCTCCAGCAGAATCTGGCCCTACTCGATAGCGGGAACCATCAAAGTGAAGAACTGAACCTCCACCAGCTGCTACTGTATGAATCGATAAGACTGGAGTCCGTAACCTAACTCCTGCAATTTCAGTACTAAAATCTCGTTCATAATCTCCATTATAATGGGCTACATCAGATGATGTCCCACCCATATCAAAGCTAATAATCTTCTCAAATCCTGCCTGCTTAGATACTTCTACTGCTCCTACGATACCTCCGGCTGGTCCTGAGAGAATACTATCTTTGCCTTTAAAATTATCTGCCCCAATCAGACCTCCATTCGACTGCATGAATAATAACTTATCCTTATACTCTGCCGGTCTTAAATTCTTTCTATCTCCAACTAAAGCTGCTAAGAAAACATCAATATATCTTTTTAAGACAGGAGATAGATAAGCATCAGCTACCGTAGTATCACCACGGCTGACATACTTGATTACAGGATTAACCTGATGAGAGAGCGAAATATGTGTGAAGCCTATTTCTTGAGCTAACTCTCCAATTTTTTCTTCATGCTCTGTATAACGATAACTATGCATTAAGACAACTGCACAACTTTCTATCCCAGACTGATAAGCCTGAGTTAACTCTTTCTTTAAACGCTGATACTCTTCTTCATTCAGAGAACTTAGTTCTTCTCCTTGAGCTAAAAATCTCTCTTCTACTTCAATTACCTCTTCATAAAGCATTTCAGGCTTCTCAATATCTAGAGCAAAAATATTGGGACGTTCTTGGTATCCAATCTGTAAAGCATCTCGAAATCCTTCTGTTGCTACTAATACTGTCTGAGCTCCCTCGCGTTCCAATAAAGCATTAGTCGCTACTGTAGTCCCCATCTTAATCACTTCAATATCTTCAATTGGCACTTCTGCGCCTTCATCTAAATCCATAACTTCTTTAATCCCCTGTACGGGAGCATCAGCATACTGCTCTACATTTTCTGAAAGTAATTTATGTACTTTAATCTCCCCTTGAGGTGTCTGAGCTACCAAATCAGTAAAAGTACCACCTCTATCAATCCAAAACTGCCATTTAGCTTCTGCCATATCTCTCACCTTCTTTATTTTATAAAAAAAGCCCCACCTAGAAGGGGAGGCTTTTAAACACAAATATTTTTATTTACTCTTTAACTCTGCTAACTTATCTTCTAACTGTTCTTTCTTCTTCGTATACTCTTCTTCTTTCTGCCGTTCTTCTTCAACTAGATGGTCGGGCGCATTATTCACAAAACCTTCATTAGCTAACTTACCTTGCGCACGATTAATTTCATATTCCATCTCTTCAATCTCATCCTCTAAACGAGAAATCTCTTTCTCAAGATCTACTAAATCAGCTAATGGTAAGATAACCTTTATCTCATTTGTGATTGCAGTTGATGCCTTATCAGGTTCTTCTTCTACTTCTTGAGTAATTGTTAAATCTTCCACACTAGCCAAGTCCGCAATATAATCCTGACCTTCTTCTAAAGTATCAAGTTTCTCAGCCACATCAGAAGCTAGAATTGCTGTAATCTCTTTTCCAGGATTAACCTTCATTTCATTTCTAATATTTCTAATACTTCTAATCACATCCATAATCAATTCCATCTTCTCTTCTGCCTGATCATTAAGAGAAATACTATCTGCTTCCGGCCATTGAGCAACCATAATGCTGTCTTCTACACCAGGTAAATGCTCCCAAATCTCTTCAGTAATAAAGGGCATCACTGGATGTAATAATTTTAAAATACTATTCAAAGTATACCACGCAACATACTGGGCAGTTTGATAGGCTGCTTGCTCTTCATCTTGATATAGGCGCGGCTTAATTAATTCAATATACCAATCACAGAACTCATTCCAGACAAAATCATATAGTTCCTGCGAAACTTGCCCAAACTGATAGTCTTCTAACAGATCTGTAATTCTTTTAATTTTCTTATTTAATCTACTTAACATCCACTGGTCAGCTAAAGTATATTCTAAACTACCAAAATCAATCTCATCGATTGCAAAATCATCTAAGTTCATCAGGGTAAACCGCGAAGCATTCCACAATTTATTAGCAAAATTACGACTTGCTTCAACTCTTTCTTCACGGTATCTAATATCATTGCCTGGTGTATTACCAGTAATTAATGTAAAGCGTAAAGTATCTGCACCAAATTCATCGATTACTTCAATCGGATCAACACCATTCCCTAAGGATTTACTCATCTTACGTCCTTCGGAATCACGTACTAACCCATGAATATAAATATCTTCAAAGGGCTCTTCATCAGTAAACTCTAAGCCCATAAAGATCATTCTAGCTACCCAAAAGAAGATAATATCGCGCCCTGTCACTAAAACATCTGTTGGATAGAAGAAGTCTAAATCATCTGTCTTATCCGGCCAACCTAAAGTAGAAAAGGGCCAAAGTCCTGAACTAAACCAAGTGTCTAACACGTCCTCATCCTGTTTTAGATTAGCACTCCCACAAGCAGGACACTCATCTGGATCATCAGTCTGTACTATGACCTCACCACAGTCTTGACAGTACCAGACTGGAATCTGATGACCCCACCATAGTTGACGGGAGATACACCAATCACGAATATTCTCCATCCAATTAAAGTACACCTTATCAAAACGATCGGGAATAAAGTTAATCTCATCATCTTTAACTGCTTCAATAGCAGGTTGAGCCAAATCATCCATCGCTACAAACCACTGTTTAGAGACTAATGGTTCAACTACTGTATCACAGCGATAACATTGCCCGACTGAATGTTCATGTTCTTCTATTTTTTCAATTAATCCAGTTGATTTTAGATCCTCAACCAATTGTCTGCGGCATTCATAACGATCCATAGCTTCATACTTCCCTGCTGCTTGAGTCATATGAGCATCATCATTAATAACCTTAATAATTTCTAAATCATTTCTTTCCCCCATCTCAAAGTCATTTGGATCATGAGCAGGTGTCACCTTCACCATTCCTGTCCCAAAATCAGAATCAACATATTCATCAGCAATAATCTCAATTGTACGATTAACTATCGGTACAACTATCTCTTCCCCAATCAAATCCTGGTAACGCTCATCATCAGGATTAACTGCTATAGCAGTATCACCAAGCATTGTTTCCGGACGCGTAGTAGCTACTACAATATAATCATCCCTATCTTTGAAATTATAGCGGATATGATAGAGCTTCCCTGCTGTATCTTCATGTTCAACCTCAATATCTGACAGAGTAGTATGACAGTCTGGACACCAGTTAATAATATAATCTCCTTGGTAGATTAGCTCTTTATCATACAACTGTACAAATGCCTCTCGCACTGCTTGATTGAGATCTTCATCCATAGTGAAGCTTTCTCTTTCCCAATCACAGGAAACTCCTAATTTAGTTAACTGATTAGTAATCCGATTACCATACTCTTCTGTCCAATCCCAAGCGCGGTCTAAAAATCCATCGCGG
Source organism: Halanaerobacter sp. (assembly GCA_046482455.1). Classification (GTDB taxonomy): domain Bacteria; phylum Bacillota; class Halanaerobiia; order Halobacteroidales; family Halobacteroidaceae; genus Halanaerobacter. The sequence continues at coordinate 6,739 of JAWOFC010000286.1, forward strand.
CCAACTTCCTCTTTAGTTACCCCTTCATCTTCGCGCATCTTATTGACAACTTTAACCTCAGTAGCAATACTAGCATGATCCGTGCCCGGCAGCCAGAGTGCTTGATAGCCCTGCATTCGTTTCCAGCGTGTTAAAATATCTTGAAAAGTCATCGTTAGAGCATGACCAATATGTAACTCCCCTGTTACATTCGGCGGGGGCATCATAATTGTAAACGATTCTTTATCTTCATCTACTTCAGCCTGAAAATAACCTTCTTCTTCCCAATGATTATACCATTTTTCTTCAACTTGATCTGGATTATAAGTTGTTGATAAATTTTCTTGACTCATTTTTATGCCTCCTATATTTAATTAAATATACAGTTTACAGTGGATACAGTTTTTCTAGTTTTCACGAAGTGTCTTAATAAAAACCCGTAGGTATAAATTACAATTAAAACCAGAAACTAAAATTAAATTCAATACCATTACAACTGCTAATAAATTATGAGTTTCAATGGTCTTGTTTTTTGCTTTTTAGCTATCAATCGTACACTGTCAACTGTCAACCTATAAATTAAAGTCTCTTTTTAAAAGAGAATAGATCACTAAATCCTTATACTCTCCTTTATAAAACATATACTCCCGCAATAAACCCTCTTCTTGAAAGCCAATACTCTTTAGCAACTGCCGTGAAGCCTCATTAGGCGGTTCTACTAAAGCCTGCACTCGATTTAATCTCATCTTTCTAAAGCCAAAACGAATAATCTCTTTTATAGCTTCACTCATAAATCCTTCTTCCCAATACTGACTTGCTAACTCATAACCAATTGTAGCTCGGGCAAAATTTTCCTTCCAATCATATAAACCGCAGCTGCCAATTAGTTTGTCCTTATCTTTATATTCTAATCCCCACCTCAACAATTTTTGCTCTTCAAAAGCCTCACTATAATTTCTAACTAACTCTTTAGCTTGGGCCAAAGAATCAAAAGGATGAAGATTATAATATCTCATTACTTTAGGATTAGAAAAGACATCAAAAAGGTCTTGAGCATCGCTTAACTTTAATTCTCTTAACCATAAACGATCTGTTTCTAGTACTGGAAATTCTTCAAAAACCTTATCTCGCAGCATATTATCACCTACCATTAAATAAAAAAACCCTTTCATCCACATTTAAGGACG
>JAWOFC010000176.1:0-5801 GCA_046482455.1 Halanaerobacter sp.
GTCAGGTTTCTTCTGAATTAATCCTAAGAATGCGATCCGTCCTTAGTTTTGATAACATCTAAGCAATTTCGAAACGTAATCAGTAGTTCTTTTGCAACCATCTCCATATCAAACATCTGACGAAATCTCGTTTCGCCTTTTCCTTATCGCTCAATACCATTATTCTATTAACAGCACCATAAGGTGATTTAAAATCGGCATCTGAATACAGATTTTGAAGGTTCTACCTCCATCTTCTATGAAGCACAGCATTCAATTGGTTTAAATGCTTTCTTGACACACAATCGCATTTGCTTTTTTTCTCATTACTAGTAAAGCTGCAGTTTCTGCTAATGCTTTTTCTTTATGTCGCAACTCTTTTTGAAGTTCTTTATTTTTATTTTGTTCAGTTTTTAGATTTTTTTAATTTTCTTAGTATCTTCAAATGCTGTATTGTTAGCACTTTGACACTGTTTTATCCAGCTTTTTAGTTCTTCAAGATGAATTCCTTTTTCTCTACAATATTTAGAAGTTTCTAATTCAGATAAACTAGCAGTTTCTAAAACAGCTTGAAATTTATCTTGAGAGCTCCAATTACTAGCTTTTTTACTAGTGTTAGAACTTTGTTTAAGCACTTTAGATCTCCAGCCATAAAGAGTGTTTTTAGGAATATTTAATTCTTCTGCTAAAGCAGGTACTTTTTCAGCATTTGGCGGGGCAAGTCTTTTAAAAACAGATTCCTTTAATTTTTTAGAATATACTTTTTTGGGCATATAAACCCTCTCCTTAGGATTTTTATTGTCGTTACTTTATTATAACACAGATTTTATTCCTTACGACAACTATCCTAACACATAGGATAATTCCTTTAGTTGATTTATCTTCACCATAGAAATCAATAAAGTAACTATAACTAGTCTTATAATAACTAATTGTAGATTCTGATAAACTCTTTACTTTACAATACTTAATAAATTCTTGAAAAGCTTTTTTAACTGTTTTATCCTCATTTTCTTTCTGCATTTTTATCTTCATAATAGAAAAACCTCCCTAATTTTACTTAGGCAGGATTTAAGTAATCCAATGGTCCTTGTGATCGTGTGGGTTCGATTCCCACCTTCGGCACCATTTAATTTAATTAAGTACATAACAACCCCTAAGATCTCTTATTAATAATGAGGTCTTAGGGGTTTTCTAATTTCTTATATTTTGTCTAAAATTCAATACCCCTACATTTGGCCGACAAAATAGTTGGCACTATCTAACACAGGATAATATGAAATATAATTTCTTTGATTCAATTTCTGTTCCTCTTCCATTCCATAAACATAAACAAAAAATCGTATAGGAAGGCGACACTTTCTACCTATCTTTTCAAAATTAAAAGTGACACCATGATAATAATAGTTCCACTTAAAACTTATAAATTATCATAATTTGGCTTAAGTTAACACGTATGGTTGGATAACTATAAATAACTCTTCTTTTAATTTATCTTCTATCTCAATCTATTAATTTATTTATAAAAATAAGAAAATCCCAACCTTACAGTTAGGATTATCTTAAGTTTATATTAATTAGTTTCTTATTATCCAAAGTAATCTTTGATTTTATTAAAGAAATTTCTTACTCTTTTTCTTTGCATAAGCGGATTGGATTCCCTAATGATCAATCCGCTACATTCTATCTTTTCCATGATCTTATCAGTTTTAGAACCAGTAATATGATCTTTAATACCCCATTCGTTGCTTGCACCCAAAATAACTAAATCATGGCTCTCAGATTTTTTAACAACTTCTTCAACCATTACACCCTCTTTTATTATTTCAACATCTCCTTTAACATCTAAGTCTGCTAACCCTTTTCCCATGATTTCTTTTATCTCTTTATATTCTAACTCTGAAACCTCATCTTCAATTGCCCTAAAAAAAGTCACTTCAGCATTATTACTCTCGGCTATTCTCTTTACAACCTCTGCTGAAGCTTGAGAATGAAATCCCCCACCATAAGGATAAAGAATTTTTTTGATTTCTTCATTATTCCCTTTTTTAAAGACACCAATTGTTTTATTAACCTTTTCAAGAGCTTTATGGACTGTTCCGCCTAACATCTTATAGGCTAAACCAGACTTATGCCACCCCAGTAATACAAAATCAGCTTTATTATCATTAGCACTACTCTTTATAGCATGAATTATATTTCTTGAAATGATAGAAATAGGTTCCAAAATATATTCATCCATAATACTACAATCATCAATCTTTTCAATCAACTTTTCATATCTATCCATCTCTTTTTTGATATTATCATATCTTGAATCTATTGGAATAACCTCAGGAACTCTAACTACATGTAACGGTAGTACTTCCCCCTGACAGGGCTTTACTATATCGCTACTAAGCTTTAATAACGGCTTAATAGTCTCTGGATAAGAAATTGGAACTAATACTTTATAGCATTCCTGTTCTTGTTCTGCTTCTTCTTTATCAAATTCTTCTTTATCAAATTTCAAATTTGGTACCGGCTGTGGTGTAATACCCTTAGGAGCCTTTTTTAATTTAGGTAAGAGATAGTAATAATATATTATCCCTATAGTTAAAATTGAAAAAGCTATTGCAAAAGAAAACAAATTACTAATTATTAACTGTACCACTAAAAGAATATTGATTACTATTCCTAAAATAGGCGTTAAAGGATAAAAGGGCACCTTAAATTTTCTTGTCACCTCAGGCATCTTCTTTCTAAAGACTATTACTGCTACATTAACCAAACTATACCCCGCTAATGAAAATATACTTGTTATCGTAGATATATTTTCGTAATTTCTGACAGTTGTTGAAACAACGGCAATCAAAGTAGCAGCAAGAATCGAAAAGATAGGAGTTTTAGTCTTAGAATTTATATTTTTAAAAATAGAAGGAAGCACTCTATCCCTAGCCATAGCAAAAGATGTTCTTGAAGAAGCCATCATAGCAGTATTAATCGATGATAAAGTAGCTAAAATACCTGCTAAAGCAAATAAATAGCCTCCTATACTACCTGCGACTTCAATTGCTGTATCTATTAATGGCGTACTAGTATAAGATGGAATTAGTTTCTCCCAATGAATTATAGAACTTCCAATAAAAAAGACTGCTGCCTTAATTACAGTAACACCTATTAACGAGATCATAATTGCTTTAGGAATTGTCTTTTCAGGATTAATCACTTCTTCACTAGCAGTAGTTATTAAACCATACCCAATATAAGTTATATATAAAAAACCCATTGCAGTAAAACTTCCGCTAATTCCATTAGGAAAAAAAGGTTCTTGATTACTTAAATCCAAGTGAAAATAACCATAAATAATATAGCCAACAAGTAAGAAAATCAACCCTGTTGTAATTATATTTTGTAATTTACCTGAATTTTCAACCCCTTCTATATTAGTAAACATTACATAAATTATTAACCCATAAGCACCAACTAATTGTGGGATAAAAGGAAAAAAGTAATTTAAAAAGGTACCAAAACCCAGAGCAAATAACCCACAAGACATGGCATAACCCAGCCAAAAACCCCAGCCAGTAATAAAACCTAAAATACCATTATCTGTAGCATCTCTTACATAAGCATAACCACCACCTGCTGTGGGAATAAAGGTAACTAATTCAGCAAAAGAAAATGCTGTAAACAACGCGGCTAAACCAGCTAAGAAGACTGACAATGAAGCCGAAGGCCCAGCAGCATCATAACTAGTTCCAGCTAATACAAAGATTGCTGACCCGATCATCGTACCCACACTGATTGTAATTGCTGAATAAAGTCCTAAACTTCTATCAAGTTTCTTTTCCATTTTTATCACTCCTTAAATTATTAGCAAAACAACAAAAAAGCCCACAAAAAGGATAGACTTCCCCCTACAGGCTTTATTCACTACCCTCCCTAAACGCTTACGGAATTATTGAGTAATTGGGTTCGGATTTGGGAGTAACCCTATCTTTCAATAAAAAAGAATTCACCCCTATAAACAGCTTACCCATCCCGATCTTCATAATATACAAGAAGATTCAGCGATCAAATATTCAATTTTAATCTATTTATCACTAGCGTTGCAGTGATTATACCATGCTTTTAAATAAATTTATAGATGTAATTGATAAAAACTTTCCAGAAAATCTGAAAGTTTTAAAAGATATTGGCTCAGTAAAAATAATAGATTCTTCAACAATAAGTTGTTGTTTATCGCTTTTACCTTGGGCAAAGTTTAGAAGTTCTAAAGATTGCCCGACTAATAAAATAATAAATCCCACCAGCTCTAGGCATTCCTGTTGCCAATTCTGCCATCCAATCTCTCCTAATAAGATCTTGATTATTTAAGCAAGTTGGGTTAATAATTTCTTGTTTAAGAACAATCCTGATTTAAAATCATTTCATACAAGTGTAACCTCAAAATATGATAAAAATATGATAAAAATATGAACAATTGTTAAATTTTAATTAACATTATAATTCTAACCCTGAATTATTCATGAGTCTATAATTCACCCTAAAATCAGTTAGTGATTCTTTTTTTAAGAATGACTTTTCCCCTATTTGCCAGACACTGAGTTAAAGGGTATAATATAATTATCCCAAGAGGGATGGGTTTCAGACATTACATATATTCCTACTCAAGAAGGGTTGTTATATCTAGCAGTTATGATCGATCTTTATTCCCGTAAAGTTGTTGGCTAGTCAATGCAGCAAAGAATGACCAAAGGATTAGTCATAGATGCTCTTAAGATGGTCATAGCCAGCCACAAGCCTGAAAAAGGATTAGATAGCCCTATATATTAGCATAGTTTTCGTAAGGAATAAAATCTGTGTTATAATAAAAGTAACGACAATAAAAATCCTAAGGAGAGAATTCATATGCCTAAAAAAGTATATTCTAAAAAATTAAAAGAATGTCATGCCCAAAATAATCAAGCTCTGCCTATCCATCACCATTAGCGATGATTTCATAATCTTTTTCAGTTTCTATCTTTTAATTTAATCTCTCAAGCATAAAATTAGCATTATTAGCCAAGCTACTTAATTGATCTTCCCACTCCAACTCTAAACTATTATCTATCAAACCAATAGATACTTCTTGAGAAAATTTATTTAGTTTATTAATCGGATTGACCACCATTCATTTTTTTGATTGCCCTGTTAACTGGTTATTATACTCCTCTAATTTTGCAAACTGAAAACCCTTCTTTTTAAGTTTAGAAACTGCAGCTATAATTCCCTCTGCTGTTTCAGATTGAGGTCGATTCATATGAGCTAGTATGATAGACCCTCGATTTACATTTAAAAGAGCTTTCTCTACTTCTTTTTTTGTAAAAGTAGCACCTGCATCACCAAGAATATCATAACCAATAACTTTCATTCCTAAATCATTGACAATATTGACTACAATTTCATCGTAGTAAGCTGTTCCCGAACGAAAATAATCTGGTTTCTCTCCTGTCAAATCTTCTATCTTTTCTTGATTAATTGCTACTTCATCTACTACTTCTTCAACATTTCCATTTCCTTTTATATCATAAATAGAATTTCCATTTACCGATAAGGGTAGATGACGACTGCCATGGTTTGCAATAGTAAAAAGAGATTTACTTGCTAATTTCTTAAAAGTTTCTTTATGGTTATCTATCCATCTAGAGTTAATAAATAAAGTAGCAGGAATATCCTTCTCTAATAAAAAGTCTATCAATTTGCTATCATAACCATCATTATCATTAGCACTCCCGCAAGCATCTAAAGTAAGAGCAACCATCTTTTTGTCTGTATCTATTTTAGTAATTACCCCTGAA
>JAWOFC010000253.1:0-7094 GCA_046482455.1 Halanaerobacter sp.
TACATTTTGAAAAGATCACTCTCTTTAAGTCTTAATTATTGCCTTAGATACTGCTAATCTTATTATAACAAAAAAATGAACTAGCTTAAAGAGAATCAATTCATTCACCAAAAAAGGATTTAATTTAAGCATAATTAAGACTAAAAAAAGGGTATAACCTAAATAGGCTATACCCTTAATAATATATTTAAATTATTTGAATTCATTCAATAAGTCTTCTTTATCCTGCGGACTACTCTCTTTTTCAACTAATGGCTCATCATCGACTTGTGGTAACTTATCATGAAAAATTTCTTTATCTTCATTCTTATAAATAATACCGAGTGGAATATCATCTCCCCACTCTTCTGCCTTCTTCATGGCCGCTTCATAATCAGTTGGGTTATAATCATCACCAATCTCATATACTCGCTGCGCATACCACTGATAAGTATTAACTTTATTAAACGAGACACACGGCTGTAAAATATCAATTAATGCATATCCCCTGTGCTTAAGTGCTTCCTGCATTAACATCTTTAAATTATCTCTGTTACCTACAAATCCACGCGCTACAAAACTAGCCTCCATACTGACAGCAAACTTAATTGGATTTAAAGGTTGGGCAGTAATTCCATTCGGCTGCACTGGACTTTTAATCTCTTCCCCACTCGTTGGAGAGGCTTGACCTTTGGTTAAACCATAAATTTGATTATCATGTACAAAATGGGCCAAATCAGGATTGCGCCTAATATTATGCAGTAAATGATTTCCCCCTTCACCATAAGCATTACCATCACCAGTCTCCACAATCACCTTCATATCTTTATTAGCTACTCTCATCCCTATTGCCGGCGGCAGAGCACGACCGTGCAGACCATTAAAGCCATTAATCTTCATGTAATGAGGCATCTTCGGTGCTTGTCCGATTCCTGTAAACATCGTCACTTCTGACGGTTTTAGATCTAAATCTACTAAAGCATCAACTAATATCTGACGCAGCGGAAAGTTTCCACAGCCAGGACACCAAGCAGTCTCTCTCTCACCTTCATAGATTGCTTTATCTACCATTACTTCATCACCTCATCTTGAATTCTATTATAGATTTCTGTGCCAGTAAAAGGTCGTCCATCATATTTTAAGATATTATATTCAGCATTAATCCCTGTTTCTGCCCGCAATAATTTAGCAAACTGAGCAGTGTAATTATTTTCTACTACTATTAATTCAGTATCTGCTCCTGCTAACTCTTCTACCTTTTCAGTTGGTAACGGCCATACATCACTAAAGGATAATAATCCAACTTGAACTCCATCCGCACTTAATAACTCTTTAGCTTCTAGGGCTGGTCCATAAGTAGAACCCCAGCTCAGCATTAAGTAGTCAATCTCATCTGCCCCATAGTACTGCGGCTCAACTAACTCCTCAGCTGCTAACTTCTGCAACTTTGCATCTCTCTTTTCAACCATCTTAATTCTTGTCTCCGCATCCTCAATAATATGACCATCTTCATCATGTTCATCACTATCAACTAAGACTACATCATCTTCTAACTGCCCTGGATAAGCCAAAGGTGAAATCCCATCTGCAGTTAACTCATAACGTTTATAATCTTCGACTTCGGCTGCCTCGTCTGCAGACATAAATCCAGACTCAACCTCCACTCTATCTATATCAAGTTCAGCTATATTCTTCTTAGAATCCGCTAAGAAGGTATCACTTAAAATAATAACCGGTATCTGATAATTTTCTGCTAAATCAAAAGCCCGCATCGTCTGATAAAAGGCATCTTCAGCAGTTCGAGGTGCAATAACCATTAAAGGAAATTCTCCTTGTGAGGCATTGATTACAAAAGATAAGTCTCCTTGACCAGTTCTAGTCGGTAGACCAGTTGCTGGTCCTGGACGCTGTACTTCAGCAATCACTAATGGCGTTTCAGTTATCCCAGCCAGACCTAAACCTTCATTCATCAATGAAAATCCACCGCCGGAAGTTCCTGTCATAGCTCTAATACCGCTATAATATGCTCCTACTGCCATATTAATTGCTGCAATCTCATCTTCAGCCTGCTCCACTACAATTCCTAATTCATTCTCTTTACTAGCTATATAATTCATAATTCCCGTCGAAGGAGTCATTGGATAAGCAGAATAAAACTTAACCCCTGCCATCACTGCTCCTAAACCAACTGCTTGATTGCCGCTAATTAACATCTCATCTTCTTCTTTGTCTACTTCCGGCAGAGAAAACTGACTATTAACTGCTTGATAGCCCTTTTCTAGAGCTTCAATATTAATCTCAACAATCTCTGCTCCTTTATCAGAAAAGTAATCCTTTAAGACCTTCTTAGTTACATCTAAATCCAGATCCAATAGTTTCAACAAAGCTCCCACAAATACTGTATTAGCAACTTTAGCATTTCCAATCTCTTTAGCAATCTCTCCAGCAGCTATAGAAATAATATCCTGCTCTAATTCATCTACTTCTCCCTCATATAAAATTACTCCATCCTCAGTTATATTCTCTTGATGTCGCTCAATTGTTTCGCTATTGAGAGCCAATAGAACATCTTCCGCCGTCGTTGGCCCTGTCAATTCTTCATCTCCAATTCTAAGACTCATAAAGTTATGTCCACCGCGTACTCGTGACATATAGTCTTTGCTCGAATAAATATTAAAACCCATCTTAAAGAAACTCTTACTCAAAATATTACTGAGAGTCTTTAATCCTTGGCCTGCTTCCCCACCAATTACTATGTTTAAGTTCATATTCTTAACCTCCTCGAGAAATTGTTGCAAAATAGCCTCAGTTGTTGTTTTTCTAGACATTATTTATTATTCCTTGTTAAAAATAGCAATTATTATCTTTTGCTTAGCTAAGAACTTAAATCTTTATCAGCAGTTATCTTCTTTATCTCTTCCATTATGTTTGATAAATTATCCTGATCATTCATTTCTTCTCTCTTCAGATTAGGTAAATTATTTAAAATAGCTTCTAGTCCCATCTCTTTAGCAAAGTCATTGACGCCTTGTTTGTCCCCAGCATGTAAATCGATCACAGTATGTAACATCTGTATCTGTTCTGGAGTTAACTTTTCAATCCCCATCTGCTGCATTAATTCTTTACTTAAACCTAATTTATCAGCTAAGTCCTCCCAAGTAAAATCTTCTCTCTCCATTAGAACTCCCCCTTTTTAGCATTCTAGTATTATAACTATGCTAAAAAAATATAAATGTTACTAATAATAATCTTACTAAATTAGTAAAATTATCTTGAAATAGTAATTTAAATTTATTAGCTAGCATAATAATATAATAAACTTTAGGATTAAAGGAGGAAAAAAATGAAACTAAAGACTTATCTACAGAAAGCAGATGAGAGAAAGATAAGAGAGTTAACTAAGCAGCATAATATCTATTATAATCCTGAATTTTCACGTAATTGGATTAACAAACAAGTTAGTTATAAGATTGCTACAGAAGAATATTTAGAGAAATTAATCCAGCAGAGATTAAATAAAGATGACCAGGAATTACTCAAAAAGTTAACCACAACTGATTCAATTAATAAGCATAGCACTAATTTAAGCAGTTACCATAATTTATTAGATTATGGCCTAATTTATGAGCGTAATAATTTTGGCTATCTCTTTTCTGATTTAAAACCTCTGCTAAAAGACCATTTTTCTCTTGGAGAAAGAAAAGAAGAGACTACCAAAAAAGAGACTACCAATCTTAAAAAGTTCACATTAGCGCCTACAGTAGAAGTTAAAGAGAAGAAGATTAATCTATCCTTCTTTCATTATTTAATTTTAACTCTAGCTCAAGCTCAAAAAAGAGAGCATAGACAGAGCCCTTCTCTTCAAGAAGAGCTGCTCTCATTTTTAGACAAGATCAATCTCAGCTCGCTTAAGACTAGAGATTTATACCATAAATTATTAGAATACAGTAATCATCATAACTTAATCTCAGCAGATTTTAGAGTAAAAAAAGAGTTTCAGACGTGGGTTAAAACACCATATCAAAAAAAGATATTGTCTACCCTTAATATATTCTTTCCCGAATCTGAATCAGCTTTAAGAAAGATAATCGCTGTCTTAAGCCATTATCCTTTAAAGAAGAAGATACCACTTGATTTTGCCCACCATGAGTTACAGATGCAGCAGATGAATTCTAAAGCTAAAAAACTATTAGCAACATTAAATACAATCGATATTGAAGATAATCAGATTACCCTTAAAAAAGAGTCGTGGCAGCAATTTAATCCACGCGTAAAATTCAACTTTAGTCCACCACAAAGAAAAGATAATAAAATAATAACAGCCTCTGCAATAAAACTTAATAAGCTATGGGATATAGCTCTCAAACACCAACTAATGGCAGTCAAAAGCAAGCTGATCTTTGCTAAAAATAGTCAAAGTACTAAATAAACCACACTAATTACAAAAGAGATAAGTCCAGCAATTGCTAATCTTTCCCCTAATTTCCGATACCCTAAATTGGTAACTACTAGTAAGCAGAATAAACTTAACTCTAATAATAAAGGGGTCACTAATCTTAATAACAAGAGATCTTTGACAATTATAAATTCCATTAACCAAACATAAAATCCTAAACTTACAATTAACCATCTAAGCTTTTTTTTAGCCAAAGAAAAAACAATTTGATTATCTTGTCCTTTAACTAAAAGAGTTTCTGGCAATTTAGGGTCTAAAATTTGAATAATACCTATTAAACTCATAGTCACTACAGTAAAAATTATATCAACAATAGTTGAATTCACAGTCTCACTTCCCTCCTTGCCCCCTATACAAAAGGCGGCTAGAATATATAATATTTAATTCTGCATCTTTTTATTTAATTTCTCTTTTAATTGAACTAAAGAATCATTCTCAGCAATCTCTTCTTCCATCTTCTGCCGCTCTTCTGCTAAGTTATCTTCAATGCGAACTTCAACCTCATCACCATCCACTAGATTTTCAGTAAAATTGATATTCTGTCCATTCTTCTCCACTCTTAATTTACCTGCTGAAAGATCAGAAAATTCATAATTAATATGGTTCAATAACTGATTTAATCTAATCCCACCTTCTTGCACCTCTATCTCATCCCTAGGCTCAACTAAATCAGCTTTAGAAGCCTGTTGACCATTTTTAAATAGTCTCTGATTTAAAGTAGGTGCTTCTACTCTTTTCCCATTAAAGATAATCTCTAATTTATCCTGTAGACCTTCTTCCTCTATTATATCTCCCATTGTTAATAACTCCTCTGCTTGCTCTTCAATTACTAATCTATCCCCCTCATCAACTTCCGCTCTCAAATCAGTTTCATTATCATTTAATAAAATCTTATAATTATTGACCTGATATTCTCTCTGCTCACCATTTAAGGTATACTTAATTGTCCGTCTTTTGATTCTATTAAGCGGTAGTTCCAATACTTCTTCAATAATCTCTCCTACTGTCTGTAAGACCTTATATGTGATTTTAGCTCTATCTTCTAATTCTTTCTCAATACTTACCTGCTCTCCGTCCATATAATAGATAGGCTCTATTTCTACTAAAGTGCCATTTATCTCAACTTCACGTGTTGGCAAATCAGGCACAACATCTTTTACTTGACCTGCAGCTTCCTCTCCCTTAGCACCTAATTCTACTACTAATTGATCCCCTTGGCTAATTGGATTTTCAATATCAACTTCTTCCCCATTTAATAGAATGCGCCCTTCCTGACCCATCGTTCCTTTTATTACTTTAAGTTCTCCATTTACTTCTACTGATAGAGCCATTCCTGTCTCACCTTGCAGAGCTTTAAGATCAATTTCTGCTGCTAATAATGCATCAGCTACCTCCGGTTCAGTAAGAGTAAATAGATGGATTCGATCACCATTTACTTCTACATCAAGAAAGTTAGCTTGATTCTTATTCTCATAACAACTTAGAGCAATCCCAAAAGGTGTTACTGCTTGGCTATCCTCTAATTCTTCAATTTTACCACTAACACGATCAATATTCTCTATATTCTTAATCCCAATTCTAGCAGCAGGCATATCTAAATACTGGGCTAATTTTTCTTCTAATAGAGGCGTTAAACTTCCTCCCCCAATACACATCATCACCTGTGGTTGACTACCATTTAAATTAATAACCTCTTCCTCTATTAAACGAGCCAATTCATCAACTGTAGACTCAATCTTATCAATTACAGTATCTGTAGATATCTCTTCTTCTTGGTCTAATATATTTTTAACTGTCACCTCTGACTCTGTTGTTAATTTTCGTTTTATCCTTTCTGCCTGATGATAATCTATCATATAATTTTCACAGATAGCTTCAGTAATCTCATCACCTGCAACAGGTACCATAGCATAGCCCATAATTGATCCATCTTCTGTAATTGCAATATCAGAAGTACCAGCACCGATATCAATTAAAGCTAAATTAAAATTATACATCTGCTTAGGTACAACCAACTGCGCAGCAGCAATCGGTTCTAAGGTTAAATGATCAACCTCCAAATCTGCTTCTCGAATTACAGTAAGTAAAGAATCGACTACAATCCGCGGCAGGAAAGTTGCAATTACATCAACTTCTATTTTTTTACCGCTCTGTCCTAAAAGGCTCTCCACTTTAATACCATCTAAGTTACTCTCTAGGACAGTATAGCCAACAAAATGATAACCATTGGCAGTATTTTCAGTCTCATTAGAAGCTAACTTTTGTTGTGCATTCTGTACTGCTCCAAATTCCAGCACTCTAATATTCTCCTGCTTTATCTCTTTTTTCGATTTGAATTCAATTTCATGAGAACTTTTAACAGTCTTTAATGCTCGTCCAGCAGCAGCAATACCTACTTTGTTTAGAGTATGATTAGTCTCTTCTTCTAAACTCTGCTTTATCTTCTTTACTTGCTGGGCTACATCCATTACATTATGAATTTGACCATCAAGCATAGCTCTTTCTTGATGTTCAATCACTTCTGAAGCCTTCAAATTTAATTTTTTCTCTTTATCTTCTTCTAAAATAGCTCCCACAATTGTTCTTGTTCCAATATCTAAAGCAAAAATAGATTCTTTATCTTCTTTCATAGCAAAGATGCCTCCTTCATTTATTCTAT
>JAWOFC010000316.1:0-2912 GCA_046482455.1 Halanaerobacter sp.
TGAACCCCTGATGCCGTCAGATGGGGTATTAATCGCCAATTCTTCCTTGGTCAACCGGGAATTTGAACGAGAAGACATCCACCATCTCCTCATCCCTGCCAATGAAATTGCAGTAGCAAGCGCTCAATCTCAAAATGAAGATTTAAATCAAGAGGAGACCACTTCAGATTTTGGTGAAGAAACAACGAGCAGTTTTGGTGAAGAAAATACTAGTGATGTTAATGAGGGAGAAACTACTTCTGATTTCAGTACAGCAGAAACAAGTGATTCTGAATCTGAAACTACTAGTGATTTTGGTGAAGAAACTACTTCAGATTTTGGTAATAATGCTAAAGAAAAAGATGAAGCAGAAAGAACTGATAGTCAAGTTGATGATATAGCTCCTTCGACTGAAAAAATGTCTGAAAAAGAAATAATTACTTTATTAAATCAAGCAGTAGTGAGAGCAGAAAAATTAGATTTAACTGGGGAAGAGTTAGTTGATGCTGTGAGTAAAGAATTAAATTATAAGGGTGCAGCCTATAATGAAGTTCCTTATCATGCTGAGAAGTATCCGGCTGAAAATAGAGAAGAATTGAAGAAGTTAGTTTCGCAATATTTATTAATGTACTCAGGTAGCTTAGATGATTTAATTAATGAACAATTAGAACCTGACAAAGGAAGAATGATAGTGCAGATAAAAACAGGTAGTAATATAACAATTGAAAAGATAAAAAAAGATATTCAAAATTATGTGCAGCATTATTTTCCAGAAGGATACGAAATTTCAATGGCTGGTCATTCCGATATGGCGTTAGCTGTTAATAATTTAATTGTATCGAGTCAAATAATGAGTATTTTTGTATCTTTAGTAGTTGTATTTCTGATAGTAGCAATTACTTATCGCTCCTTTATTGCGGGGGTATATGGTATTATTCCTTTAAGCATTTCACTCTTGATCAACTTTGGCATTATGGGTTATACAGGTATTAAATTAGATATTGGAACAGCAATGGTTGCTTCAATTGCCATTGGGATTGGTGTTGATTATACAATTCATTTCTTATCAGCTTATCATTATGAACGTCAGCGCAGCGATGATTTAGAACAGGTTTGTCAAAATACTATACTAACAGCGGGGAAAGCAATTATCTTTAATGCCGCCTCAGTAGCAGCAGGTTTTGCAGTATTGTTATTTTCTAACTTTTATCCGTTAGTAAACTTAGGATTATTAGTGATGCTGACAATGATTACATCTTCTATTGCAGCAATGACCATTTTACCAGCTTTATTGAATCTGTTCCAGCCAGACTTTATAAGCAAGTAGGCAACCTAGCAATAAAACTATTAGTTTAGATTGCGCAGAGTATATAGCAAGAATTAGAGAGACTAGGGCTACACGGAGAGTTTTCTGTTTTTTAGAAAACTCGGAGGGGTAAAGATGTCAATGCCATTAAATCAATGGATTAGTAGCCCGTTAATGGTTTGATTATAAGAAGCAAGTAGGCAACCTAGCAATAAAACTATTAGTTTAGATTGCGCAGAGTATATAGCAAGAAGTAGAGAGATTGGGGCTACACGAAGGGGCTCATGTTTTTGAGCCCCGAAGGGCTAAAGATGTCAATGCCATTAAACCAATGGATTAGTAGCCCGTTAATGTTTTGATAGTAGCAAGTAGGCACCCCAGCAAAAACTACTGTATATTGACTGCGCAGAGCATATAGCAAGAAGTAGAGAGACTAGGGCTACACGAAGGGGCTCATGTTTTTGAGCCCCGAAGGGCTAAAGATGTTAATGCCATTAAACCAATGGATTAGTAGAGCGTTAATGTTTTGACTTTAGTGGGTTAATTATCAATTCTCCATTATAAATTATCAATTATAATGGAGGTGCTAAAAAATTACAAACAAAGCTTAGTATTATGAATTAAGTAATTAATTTAATCGAGAGCACACTAAATTTATAATGGGGGGAATAAAAATGAAAAAAAGTATACTTTTGATCTTAGTAGTGATGTTAGTACTGGTAACTAGTGTTCCGGCCTTTGCTATTACAGGAAAAGAGGTAATGGACGATGCGGAAGGAGTTTTGAACGAAGGCGATAGTATGCATGCTTTAATGGGGATGGATTTGATTGATGAAGATGGAGATACTAAAGAAAGAACTCTAGAAGTTTGGGGCATGACATATGACAAAGAGGAGGATTTATCACAGGTAGTAATGGAATTTCAAAGTCCTGCTTCAGTTGCGGAGACTAGATTTTTACAAGTGGAGAATAAAGACCGCGATGATGATAAGTGGATTTATTTGCCGGGCTTAGGTCGGGTGCGTAGGATTGCTTCTGACCAAGGTGATGATTCTTTTGTGGGCTCTGATTTTACTTATGATGATCTAGAAACTAGAGATGTTGAAGAAGATAAGCATGAGTTGTTACGGGAAGAGAAATTAGATAAATATGAGTGTTATGTAGTAGAATCGATACCTAAAGATGAGGAAGAGGCCCAATATGCCAAAAGAATTTCCTGGGTGACAAAAAAGCATGATATTCCAGTACGAGTAGAGATGTATAGTAAAAAGACTAATGAAATTGAAAAGGTCTTAACTATTAAGCAAAACATTAAAAAAATAAGCGGTTATTGGACAGTATTTAATGCGGTAATGGAAGATAAAGAAGAAGATCATAAAACTCGTCTGTATGTTAAACGAAATCAATCAGGGCAGCCATTTATTGAATATGATAAAAAAATTAGCGAGGAACGATTTACACAGCGTTTCTTAAAGCAAGGAAGATAAAAATAGGTTGAAATTATCAATTCTCAATTAATTTGTGGTGTGAAGAAATTTAGTTATCCATAAAGCATTGTAATGACAGCTTTGAACTTAGCTGAGAGCACTATTAATAAAAAAAGGGGGGGATGGTAGATGAAGCGAGT
>JAWOFC010000058.1:0-3673 GCA_046482455.1 Halanaerobacter sp.
GCATTTTATCAGTTATACCGCTGCAGTTATTAGCTTATTATACAGCAGTAGAACGCGGCTGTAATGTTGATCAGCCCCGTAATTTAGCAAAAAGTGTAACAGTCGAATAAATTATTTAAGACCTGTGTGATATATCCTACAGGTCTTTTTTTATGAATAGTATTAAATGTTAGCTATTAATTATCTTTTGCCATAATTATTTAGAAAGAAAATGAACTAATTAACACTTTTATTTTCGCCTATATATTCTAAAATGTATTTAAGAGAAGAAAGCTTTGCTGGTGATATTAATTTTATATAGAAGATAAAGAACTCTATATACTTACTGTAGGCTTGTAGGATGGAGTTATTAATTTCAATTCCAGTGATAGTATTTTGAGAAACCTATTCCTAAGTTGAGGTTAACGATTAAATATTAGTATTTTTCACTATTCCGCCGGAAAAGAAAAGCAATAATTATGGATTGTATTTCGACATCTTTCCTTGTAAGATAAAATTAACAGCAGAAAGAAGTTTGATTTTTAAAAATATTTTATCAGTTTAGAAAGGGGTGATAAAGGATGTTGCTAGATTTATTATCTAAAGAACGAATATCTACTAATGTGAAAGCAGAAGATTGGTATGAAGTGGGGAGAAAAGTTGGAGATCTTCTTTTAAAAGATGATTTAGTAGAGGATATATATATAGATGCAATGATCAAATCATTAGAAGAGAATGGTCCATATATTGTTATGGCTAAAGGGGTAGCAATTTTCCATGCTAGACCAGAAGATGGTGTCAAAGAAACAGGAATGAGCTTGGTTACTCTTGATTCACCAGTAGAATTTGGGCATAAAAATAATGACCCAGTAAAAATAGCTTTTGCTTTTGGTTCAATTAATGATGAGAAACATGTTGCAGCAATGTCGCAGTTGATGACAGTTTTAATGGAAGATGATTCTCTGAATAAAATTTATAATAAAGATACTTCTAATGAGGTATTTGAGTATATAAAACAAGTTGTAAGTAATAACCAATAAAAAAAGAGGGGGCATTAAAATGAAGATTTTAGCTGTTTGTGGAATGGGTTTAGGAAGTAGTTTGATGTTAAAGATGGGGGCACAAAAGGTGCTTGAGCAGGAAGGGATAGAAGGAACTGTTGAAGTGAGTGATTCTAGTAGCGCAAAAGGAGAAAGTGCAGATATCATTATAGCTGCTCCAGAAATTGCTGAACAGTTAGAAGATCATTCTGCTGAAGTAATTGCAATTAAAAATATGGCTGATAAGAATGAAATCAAAGAAAAGATTATGGAGTATATTGATTAGACTTTAGCTTTTCTTAGAACTAATTATTGAATTTATATATAAGGCAAATAAACTAATAAGATATCTAATACTCTATTCAAAAAACAAGGGGGAATAAAAATGGGGTTTTTAGATTTTCTGGTTCAAGATGTACTAAGTGAGCCGGCCATTTTGGTAGGACTAATGACATTTATTGGTTTGATAGCTGCTAAAAAGCATTTTTCTGATGTTATGTCAGGTACGTTAAAGAGTATTATAGGTTTTGTTATCTTAGGCGCAGGTGCAGGAGTTTTAGTTGAAAGTTTAAATAATTTCGGTCCAATAATTAAAGAAGCTTTTAATATTCATGGTGTAATTCCAACTAATGAGGCTATAGTAGCTATGGCACAAAAAACATTAGGTCAAGAAACAGCTTTGATTATGGGTTTTGGTTTTTTAGCCAATTTAGCTTATGCCCGTTTCACACGCTTAAAGTACGTATTTTTAACTGGACATCATACTTTCTTTATGGCAGCATTATTAGCAGCTGTATTAGGAACTGCAGGTTTAACAGGAGCACCATTAGTAATTGTAGGATCATTAATCTTAGGTTTTTTAATGGTCTTAATGCCTGCTTTAGCAGATATTTACATGAAGGATGTAACAGGTAATGATGAGATTGCTTTAGGTCACTTTGGAACAACAGGTTATATTACTGCTGGTTTTATTGGTAGTTTAGTAGGAGATCCAGAAGATTCTACAGAGGATATCGATGTTCCTAAGTCATTAGGATTTCTAAAAGAGTCATTATTGTCTACTGCTTTAACTATGATAGTTATCTTTTTAGTTATTGTTCTGAAGGCTGGTCCAGAAATTGTTGGTGAATATGCAGGAGATAAGAGCATGTTTATGTTTGCTATAATGCAAGGTCTTAAATTTGCGGCTGGAGTTAGTATTATCATGTCAGGTGTAAGAATGATTTTAGGAGAAATTGTTCCAGCATTTGAAGGAATTGGTGAAAAAGTAGTGCCCGATGCTAAACCAGCTTTAGATTGTCCCGTTACTTTTAACTTTGCGCCAACTGCTGTGACTATTGGTTTCCTATCTAGTTTTATAGGTGGGATTCTCGGAATGTTTTTACTAAAACCTTTAGGATTATCTGTAATTATTCCAGGATTAGTACCACACTTCTTTACAGGAGCTACTGCCGGAGTATTTGGTAATGCTACTGGTGGTAAAAAGGGAGCTGTATTTGGTGCTTTTGCTAATGGATTATTGATTACTTTATTACCGGCTTTATTACTTCCGGTATTAGGGGAATTAGGTTTTACTAATACTACTTTTGGGGACGCTGACTTTGGAGTTGTAGGAATTATTATTGGAACAATAGCTAAATTATTTGGTTAAATTAATAAGGGGGATATAAGATGAAATTTTTTATTGATACTGCAAATTTAGATGAGATTAAAGAAGCAGCTAGCTTAGGTGTAGTTGATGGAGTAACGACTAATCCTAGTTTGGTAGCCAAAGAAGGTAATGTTGATTTTCATACACGAATTAAAGAAATCTGTGAACTTATTTCCGGACCTGTGAGTGCAGAAGTTATTGCTTTGGAAACTGAAGAGATGATTGAGGAAGCACGAGAGTTGGCTGCATTGGCTGATAATGTTGTTGTGAAAATCCCTATGACAGTTGAAGGATTAAAGGCTGTGAAGGTGCTAAGTAATGAAGGAATAAAGACTAATGTAACATTGGTTTTTTCAGCTAATCAAGCTCTGTTAGCAGCTAAGGCTGGTGCAACTTATATTAGTCCATTTGTAGGTAGATTAGATGATAGAGCTCATGATGGGATGAAGTTAATTGAAGATATTAATACTATTTTAGAAAATTATGATTTAGATAGTGAGATTATAACTGCAAGTATTAGAAGTCCACGTCATGTTAAAGAAGCAGCTTTAGTAGGAGCAGATATTGCAACTATTCCATTTGGAGTTATAGAAAAGATGTCTCAACATCCATTAACTGATATTGGAATTGAAAGATTTTTAAATGATTGGGAGCAAAAATAATTTTGCTATAAGTGCTATAATGGAAGTATTTAAAAGAAGGAACTCTGATTATTGGGGGAGAATAGCTAATAATAGTTAAAGCTTTGCCTTTGGGATGTGCAAAATATTTTGGATTGAGTGTTTCTGGAGAGAAGGTTGCTGAAGAATTTGAATTTAGTATTGAGCAGATTGTTAGTGATATAAATACTAATCTAGATTAAATTAGTTGACTGCAATTTTGCAGTCAACTTCAACCTTTTTTCTCCTTTAGATAAATTTTATGAATGAGGAGGTTATAAATTGAGTTTAAAACCACGGGTTTGTCAGATGTTGAAAGTTTTGATTAGCCGAGAAGAAGCAAT